>JAXHTJ010000001.1:0-73628 GCA_034190245.1 Halobacteriota archaeon
TGTCTGATCTCCATGCGTACCAGAGCCCACACCCAAATTATAATCAGGTTCCGGTATCCCAAGCTCTCCAAAAAAGATGTCCGACATCTCACTGTCGTAATGTTGTCCAGTATGAACTAATGTTTCATCATACTCTTTTCTTACTTCCTTGGATATTGGAGCACATTTAATGAACTGAGGGCGTGCTCCTATGATAGATATTATTCTTATGTTATGTTTACTCATACTTTATTTTGTAGTTTAGCTTTTTATCTTATATCTATTATACACAAATAGGATCATTTCAAAAAACACGAATATGGCAAAAAGGGTAAATGGATATACTGCTTTTTCTTTTTTATTCATCTGTTCATATCTTAATAGTGGGTCATCTTCATAACTCTTCCATTTTTGATAATATTGCTCGAAAACAGGGTCTTGTGTTATTTCATATAATTGTTCTAATTGTCTAACATGAAGGTGATGATAGCTAATACTAGCATTATTCCCTATTTGATCATAATAAGTCCATTCGCCAGTATCATAATTAGGTAGATTGTTTTTAAGTTCAATAATGCCTTTATCGAAGAGATATTTGGCATCTTCATCACCTGTTCTTTCATAATATTCGTGTATGCCCAGTAGGGCAAATATAAAACCATTCAGTACTCTATCTTCACTAGGATCAGGATTTGGATACTCTTCATACCACCAACCTCCTGTCTCGGGGTCTTTATAAGTTACACCTCCATTTTTAACTTCAATATAAAATACTTGTAGTGAAGAGTTTGCTACCTCCAAATATTTTTGGTCACTGGTAATATTGTATGCCCTCGCCAATACTTGGATGCCCTGGCCTTGCGCCATACCTGAAATCCATGGTGGGGTTAGATTTCTATCTGGCCATGGAAAATTGTACTCCCATACAGAATAATTACCATAGAACACAGCATTATCTACTAACCAATCCGAGCAGTTCAAGAAAAGCTTTTTACTCCTCTCATCACCCTTTTGAAATTCATCCCAATAATAGAATGCTTGTTGACTAATAGTGACGGGATTTCTTTGTATCCCTATATAAACATCGCCATTGTATCCATAATCATACAAAGGTACACCAGATTCATCTAGCAGTATTCCTTCACCAATTGATTTGGAGGGGTCAAGTATATTACGTGTATTGACTATAGAAACAGTTATAAAACTGAGAACTAGATCTCCAGAAAAATTTGCTACTGGAAAGGTTAGAAGAATTGCTACTAATATTATCGCAAGATGTTTTTTTATGTTAAATTGCATTATTTCAAAGCCTTTCTACGTTTATATCCATTCAATTTCATAGTGATTTCTTCGATTAACATTCAAAGCAATCTCAATCACTTCTATGAACCTGGGCTCCCAAGCTAGCGATTTTAGTCTTTCTATTGTCTTGCTAGCATCAATTTTAATCTGTAGAGCCTTATTAAGCATCTCTTTTAGAGTATCAAAATTCCACTCTTCTACAAAGATTATATTTTCCTCAAGCCCAATGAGCGATACATGTTCAGATATGCCCTTAAGTTTAGTTACCACAACAGGTTTACATGACTTTAAAGCATAAGCAAATTTTGTGGGCATTGCAATATCTAAATATTCATTTTTTGGAATGGGGATGAGTATGACATCTGTATTGCTCAGAAAATCTGCAAGTTTATCATGACTGACTGATCCAAGGTACTTTACGTTCTCCTTTTCAATAATTTCTTCTCCCTCTTTAAGCCCGATGAGCTGTAGTTCCCATCCGTCAAGCCCTGAGAACAGTTCGATAATCTTTGGAATTGCATCTTTTCGTTTCATGCTCCCAAAATACATCGCTCTTTTTATTTCCTTATCATTCGTATCATCGTGAATGGCAGGAATAAACAGTTCATTTTCACCCACTCCAGGCGGCATTACTAAGACTTTCTGATTTTTTTTTGGCTTAAAGTAATCCAAAAGTCCCGGACATGGTAGAATAATAACGTCTGCACGCTTAAGTAACAAGTATTCAATGATTTTAAGTCGAACTTCCTTTATAAATTTGCGATACTCACTAGTATATCTCTGATCGATGGAAAAATCATGAACATTAAGTATTAAAACCTTTTTAAACCAGATTAAGGATGCTATCAGAACAAAAATATGGGCTACCCCACCACAACCATACTCCACCCATATTTTTGAGTCTTTCTTGAACATATCAATTACCGCTTTCTTGTTTATACTCCCATCTTTCTTCCTAAATGAAATGACCTCATCGAGAACTTTGTTTAGCATTTTCCAAGCATAGTATCTCCTGATTTGTCCCCCTTTATATATATCGCTCCTTTGGGTAGTCGGAACCGAATCCACAAAAATAATCTTCATAACTTTCCAATCTCAATCTAAATGCTGTATCAAATTTTTCCGCATCGTATACATTATTTTTTCATTAAGTTGTGTCTATCTTGGATTTGCCACATTAAAAAATTTCTCAGCCAACTATTTTAATCCTTGCTTGAATTGATATCATCAACCAAACTATTATCTAAGTAAGAGTCATAAATGCATTAATATGAGTAAAGTATTGATCACAGGCGGATTAGGACAGATCGGTAGCTACATCGTTGAGAGGCTGTGCAATGAACATGAAGTCACTGTGATTGATAACTTCTCATCCACTGTAAAGGAAGAAGTACCTGATGGCGTTATGGTCATAAGAGCCGACGTTCAAGATCGATGTGTCAGGGATGTTGTTTGTAATAACGATGTAATAATTCATGCAGCAGCCCAGGTCAGTGTGGAAAAATCAACACAGGACCCAATTCATGATGCTGAAAACAATGTAATAGGTACTTTGAATTTACTTGAGGCTGCAAGACAAGCAGATATTAAGCGGTTTGTCTACCTCAGCTCAGCGGCAGTATATGGAAACCCAACGTATCTACCCATAGACGAAGAGCATCCACAAAATCCCCTATCACCATATGGTGTTAGCAAGTTGAGTGCAGAGAAATACTGTGTTGCATACAACAGAGCGTTTGGGTTGCCAACCGTTTGCTTGCGAGTATTCAACGTATACAGCCCAAGACAGAGTCCGCAAAATCCCTATTCCGGTGTAATCTCCACATTTATTGAACGGGTCGTTGATGATAAACCACCCGTGATATTCGGTGATGGATCTCAAACAAGGGACTTCGTATCCGTTCATGACATTGTGGATATGGTCTGTCTTGTAATGGAAAAAGACGAGGCAGCTGGAGAGGTCTTTAATGTTGGAACCGGAATTGTGACCAGAATAGACGACCTCGCTATAAAGACCATAAAGCTGTTTGGAAAAGATCTTGTTCCTCAATACACAGAACCACGAAGAGGAGACATAGTAGATAGCTATACAGATATTTCAAAGGCAAGAGAGACAGGATACTCGCCAAAAGTAATGCTTGATGAGGGGTTGAAGGAGTTTCTGCCTTAGTCTCTCTTCTTTAACATTTCCACAGCCTCCGCTGACTGCACCGCCCCTCTTATCACTCCAATCAAGGTCAATTCAGATACGGCTTATCTACAAGAATGAAGCTATAAACTGTTCCGAGATATTACAATATTTTTTTACCGTGCCTATGAATATTCTTTTCTGCGAAGATTCAGTTAACCAATAGGCATCTTCAAAACCATCTATGCTCTCCAACTCTTTTATGATCAAACGAGACTGAACTTTGGTTATACACTTTGAAGATTCCCCCATTCTCGAAATGATGTTGATATAATGTCCCATTCCCTTAGCCCTGTCCTGAGAAATATTTTTAACGGTTCCACACCGAATGCAATGGGGATGGGATTTCAAACCGAAATGAACTCCCTTTACTTCATGAGGAAGCCAATCCTTCTCTTCTGTGCTGCAACTCCTATGTTCACACGACATCTTCAATCCACTTTTTATCGAAATTTGAATCCTTGAGAATAGATCCCCTTATCAATATAATACCTCATACAACATATTAAAATCTTCGGATGACAGCAAGATGTATGCCAAAATAACCATATGTGTGTATTAACTCATATCGATCATCAAAAAGTATTAAATGACTTAACCTAAGATAGATATGGATGGTTGATATCAGAAATATAACTATATTTTTGCTCATTTTGGCGCTATTTCTTGGTGCTACTGTAGAGATCAGTGAGGGCTCTATACTCATTGGAGTGCTGTTATTCGCTATCGCGATTATTCTGATCTCAAAGGTCAGGTTTGGCGAATCTAATGTCGTCAGCAGATCGAGGTATCGCATGTTTCTCGGAATTATCATTATAGCAGCCGATTTAATCTATAACATTATTGCTCAGAATCAGTTGGGCACAGTGGATATTATGACTTTCCTGCTTGGTTTGTCGCTTGTCGCTTATGATTTTAAGAATGAGGATGCTCGCAGGATGGGTAAATTTGGAGCTTATATGTCGGCCACTTTCCTTATATTATATGTCGTATTCTACGATTATTTCAATATTTTCGAGGTCGACATAATTCATTCCTTTGATCATTACTTTGTCCTGCTTCCATCGATCTCAATTATCGGGGCAATAGGATTGCCGGTAGAAGTAATTGCCACCGAAACAGTTTACATAGGTGGAGTGGAGGATATGAGTGTTATAATAGGTGGACCCTGCTCTGGTCTCTACTCTATGTTTTTACTTATTGGAATCATGGTGGCCTACACGAGGATAGAGCCGATTGATAGGAGAATCTTCTACTCCATGCTTATAATATCGATTGTTGTGGCATATGTTGCAAACCTGCTGCGTGTAACAGTACTCTACCTTGTTGCGTACTACTATGGAAGTGGGGCGATGTTTTCAGCTCACACTCACCTCGGATGGATAATATTTGCAGTTGTGGTGACTTCCATACTTTATGTGCTTGATAGAATGAGTGGAGTCACGTCGAGTTAACCCTTTTTCTGAAGACCACAAACATAACTGTGAAGAGAACGAAGAGGGCGCCCATGTAACCCGCAGATATGATTATAGCCCTCCCGAAGACAAAGTCTTCTGCAATTAACGTGTCCAGTGCAATTATAACGAAAAGAACCGACATATATGAGAGGAGACTGAAGAACAACGCCTTTGTCAAATCTGATACTTCTACTATCATAGATCTTTCTCCATCTCGTTTAAACGCCTCAGCCGCACTCCTACTGGTGGGTGAGTTCTGAACAATAGATTGTATGTGGGTAGATCAAAACCCATCAAATGGAATCTGTTTTTTCGAAGGGGATCTAATATGAATAGATGTACATGCGCAGGGTTTACCTCATAGGTATGAGTGGCTAAGTCTTCTTCGATCTTTTCGAGTGCACTTTTCAGCTTCTGTGGTTTTCCATGCAGGTATGCGCTCTTCTCATCTGCTATATATTCTCTTGATTTCGATGATGTTAGCTGAATTAAGAGGGCTGCCGGGGGTGCAACAAGTGAAGTGACAAAGAACCTGATTATATTTGGCGCAGGATCATCCTCCTGCCCAAAACCCATAAATATCGAAGCCCACATAGCTGTGGTTGCAAGAGCAATAAGTGTGCCGGAGATCATTGCAACAATACTGCTGGTCTTTGTTTTTCCATCTTTGATATGGCAGATCTCATGCGCCATCACCGCCATTAACTCTTCTTCATCAAGCAATCTGAGTAGTGATCCGGTCAAAACAATGGAAGTGTGTTCGGGATTTCTTACGACAGTGAATATGTTTGGCATCGGTGACACGGTTACAAATATCCTTGGTGTCGGAATATCCAATTTTTCTGACAATTCGCCAACTATTTTAAGGATGTTAAACTCATCATGTTGTACCTCCTGTGGATGGTACCGGCGTAACAATATCATGTCGCTTAAGAGATAGATGGGTATAAATAAGGATGCCATAAGCACAAGTGCCACAATCGGTATATATATTCTTATACCGATCATATCCCCGACAAACCATCCCGCAACAATCATTAGAATAGTTATCAACGTCCATGTTATCAGAAATCTTGCAAGGCCACTCATGATTTACACCACACTCGACACAGATTTTAACTTTACGTTATCCCAGAATACGCTAATATCCCTGTCTTCCAGGTCCTCATATGTGTAAACATGCAATCTCAGCTCACTCGTCTTAGATGATATGTATATTGGAAGATTAACCTTCTGCCACCCTTCGCTTCCAGCCACATCATCCTCCCAGACGACGGCACCATTCAAAAGAACCTGTTTGGAGAGATTTGTGACATCGCTATTTGTGTATGAGTCTTTAACATTGAAGGACAAGATAACAACCCCCGGATACGACCAACTTGTAAAGTCCTGATATATGGCACTGTAGTCGCCGGATTTACAATCTGTGTATTGCATCATGCGGTATGAATTATTTCCAGATACCGAGTCGAAAGTTGTGTATCCTTGATTGAAACCTCCGTCTATTTCGAATAACCACCCTGTCTGCGATTCCATATCTTCATTTTTTAAATATGGTAGTGGTGGTCTAATCTCGTATTTTATCAGGGGTTCTAAGTTTTTAGAATTTATCCTTGAAGAAACAGACCATACCACCGATCTTATTGGCTTTCCACTTTCAGAATCCTTATACAATATAAACTCAAGTTTTAGATCGTCCCCGACCGTCTCTGGTATAAAAGATATATTCTGCACCCATTTAGAGCCGTCTTCAAGTCGTATACTCTCTTTTTTGAGCGATCTTCCTTGAAGTTCTACCTTGAGGATGTATCTGACTTTTGACCCCTCGTTATTCTCTATCTCTGCGGTAACGCCGAAAGGTTCTCCGAAATATATGGTTTCAGGATAAAACTCGTTACCTTCCGAGTCGAGTATGTAAAATTCCGTTGGGATCTTCTTTGCAACCTCGGATACCGGTTCTATCTTCACATCGTCCCACCAGACATCTATCGGGAAGTCATTTACGTCATCTTCAGCGTAGACTCTCAATCTCAATTTACTACTCCCTGATAACAGAGTAATGGGAACTTTAATATGTTGCCATCTCTCATCTCCGGCTACATCGTCCTCCCACATTATATTATCATTCAGAAGAAGTTGTTTTGAAATGTAGCCCGCACCCTCCGAGGTATAAGAATCTTTCACACTAAATGATACAACCACCACCGCAGGATATTTATCTGTTGTAATATTTTGAGATATCTCACCATAAGATCCTTCCGTTACCTCTTTATCCCCGGAGATGGAGATTTTATAGGAGTGTGATGGAGAGATCAGAGTCAGATCCGAGTAGTTTCCAGTGAAGTTGGCACTGCCATTGTAGATCCAGGAGGTTTCAGATTCCATATCGCTATTGTTTATCTTTGGCAAAGGCGTAACTTTGTACTCGTTGAGAATATCCATGTTTTTGTAATTTATGTCCGAAGAAACCCAGTAGTCGACTGATTTATAGGGTTCACCTATCGCAGTATCCTTGAAAAGGAGGAATTCAAGCTTCAAGAGGGGGCCAATCTGGTTCGTTGTGAAGGATATGTTTTGCCACACATCGGTGCCATCTCCAAGGCCTAACTCATGTGTTTTGAGGGTATAACCGTTCAATCTGACCTGTAGGACATAGTCCATATAAGACCCTTCGTTATTTTCTACCCTAACCGAAACATCTGTCGTCTCACCGAGATAAAGATCAGTTGGGGGCGTATCATCGCCTTCTGAGTCGAATACATAGATCGATGTCGATTTTTCCTTTGTAACAACCGAGACAGGCTCTATCTTTACATCATCCATCCAAACGGTCACAGGGAAGTTTTTAGACCATTCCTTTGCGTATAGGCGCAAATCAAGTCTATTTTTTCCCTGATCCAGCGTAATGGGAATCTGAATCTGCTGCCACTCCTCATCCCCGGCTACATCATCTTCCCAGATAACGATACCATTTAGCAAAGCCTGCTTGAATAAGACTCCCTCTGAACGGTTTATCTTGTAAGAGTCGATCATCTTGAAGGATAGAGCTGCCAAACCTTCATCTGATTCTATCTCCTGAGATATCCCTCCATAATACCCTTCTTCAATTATTGTTTCTGATGGGTACTCCACCTGGTACAGACTCTCTGGAAGGGCCCTGAGTTCAATATCCAGATATACTATCTGACCGCTCTTTATGGTAAACTCTATCTCGTCGGCGTATATACTTGGCAGCACATTCAACCATAGGTGTCCAGAAGCAACTTCTAACTCATAATATCCGCTTCCATCTGTTATCGTCGATTCTTCGTACTTGAAGCGATCGGTTACATGGATCTCTACACCAGGAAGCATTGTGCCATTGTAAGAGATGTATCCGCTGATTGTTGATGGTGGTGGAACCGGATTGAGCGTCATATTCACCGTCTTACTTTCAAGATAATCGACATTGAACTCGTTTTCGTTCCAGAAGTATCCACCTTTGTTTGCTCTCAAAACCATCTCTCCCGCTATGATGTTTAACTCATAATAACCCGTTGAATTGGTACGTGTTCGGGCGCGATATCCGCTTGCAGTCACACCTACATCTGCATCCGGGATAAAAGCACCGGTTCTATTGTCATATATATATCCTCTAACTATCGATCTTTCAGGCTCCAATCTCACATCGCCACTCGCCAATCCCGAGAACTCGAACCTTTCCTTTTTTGACATGTAACCATCTGCATCGGCCGAGATATATGACGATCCTGCAATTATTCTCGTCTCGAAGTAACCCTTCCGGTCAGTTGTCAGCTGCTTTTCAAAACCGTAACCACTGGTAATCTTGATACTAGCGTTTGGGATGGGTGAACCCGTCACATTATCTATGGCATACCCCTTTACAATAGCAAGCCATTCCGGTAATCCGGCAGTTTCGTCATCAGCTTTTGCAATCGAAAAAAGATTAGATAGTAAACCAAAAGCACCCTTCCCGGGAATAACATACGTCTTAGGTTCAAGCCCTATATCAACGGAGGAGTTACCAGATATGTAAAACTCAAAGCTCTCTTCAATGTAACCATCTGCTCTTGTTGTTATTATAGACTGTCCAGGTAGTGCTACCATCTCAAAGTAGCCTATATCATTGGTTGTTGTACTTAAATCATAGCCAGAAGCCAAAATATTAACCTCTGCGTCCGGTATCGGTAAACCTGTCATGTAATCTGTAACGCGCCCTTCAACAACATACAACCACTCCGTCGATTCGAGGGGCAGAGTCTCAATTGTCAAGTTCAGCAGGTATAACTCTTCCAGAGTCAAATTGAATGGCATTTCAGTTATTAGAGGTTCATTTATTATGTTCAGGAGAAATTTCTCGTCCTCTGCTACACTCACATTAACGTAACTTCTTTCATAGCCGTTAGCACGTGACTCGATCCAGAAGTGGTCGGCAATTGTCTGCATCTCATAGTATCCGCTTTCGTTTGTTGTATTAGACCTCTCATATCCATAGCGGTTTGTGATACTTATGCGAGCGTTCTCTACTGGGAGGCCGGTCTGATTATCAGTGACATAACCGAAGATCGTTGAATTCTCCGAAAAAGAGTAAAATTTTGTGAGATGCCCCCTGAAGTTAAGTGAGTTATTTGTCATAGTCCAACCTCCTATCCGTTCCATATCCTCGTTTCTTATCTGTGGCAGCTCTGAAAGGGCATACGCTTCAAGTATTTTCAGGTTATCGTAGTCTATACTGGAATCCACCCACAGGTGTACAGATCTGTATGGTTCTTGTAGATCATCCTTGTACAATAATAACTGAAGTTTAAGGTTTTTACCAACATGTTTTGGGGTGAATGATAGGTTATGAACCCATTTCCAGTCATGATCGAGCCAAAATTCTTCTCGATTGAGCAGATAATCTTCGAGTCTCACCTCGAGCGTATAGTTTGCTGGAGCATGTTCATAGTTCTCCACGCCGACTGTGATCGTTGTGGGTTCCAAAAGATATAGGTCGGTTGGGTAATTCTCCGCCTTGCCGCCCTCGCCAAGAATATAAAGGGTTGTGAACTTCTCCTCCTCAAACGTTATCTTAGCAAAGACGAGTATACCGCTTGCTATGATTATCGATCCTACAAGTGCTATTATAAGTGCCTTCTCAATCTCGGTTGGCTCCTCTGTATCCCTTCTTATCAAGTCTATAAAATTTGAGACAGTTAAAAGATTGAAGGTGAACCTCTCATCTTTCGGGGTCCTCCACCTAACAATGATGGTGATGAGCACAAGAATGAGAGTTATCATTGATAGCGACAGAACAAGGGGCATGGGTCTGAAACGCCACTGTGTGACGCTAATGGCAAACCCATCGAAGACAAATATAGCGATGCTCATTCCTATTCCCAGAGTGAACCTCTCGATTCCACTGAGGTCACTTCTTCTCGGAAACATAGCAGATATTAGCGCATATCCCGGTAGGAATAGCAAGATCGGTAGAGAGAATATAATCCGGAGTGGAGTTTGATTGAAAGGAGAAACAAGAGTGAATAATATGGAGAGCGCCATAAATAGAATTACAAGCACCAGATCTGATGATAACCCGTATATCCATTTTGAGTTAGCCATTTTTATATCTGTTGTGTTCAATTCTATAAATGCTTTTTTAACGAGAGGGTCTATCTGGGGGTCTTAAATCAAAGGATGAGTCCTCAGTCCATAAGCCTCTTGATCGAGTATAAACCGGCACCCATGATGAGCAGCACCAATGCCAAAACAATGAATATTGAGGTGTCCTTGCCACCACCGTCCCCATTCCAATCGTGCATAAAAACTTGCGTAAAGTACTCTGAGACATCCTGATTTTCAACTATAACACCCACTTCCCTGCTGTATGTTGGACTGTCCTTATTCCAGTTGATGCTCGATACCAGGGTCTTGTCTCCATCAACGATCACCCCTTTTGTGTGCACTTTATCCAGATCTAATTCACCATTTATCAGTCTTCCCTCCAGATTGAGCCCCTCATCTTCTGCTATGCCGTTGACGTATGAGACCGTTTCGGTGTTGGAGGCCACATTGTACCAGCTACTGTCCAAGAGTATCTTCACCTCGCAGCCCCTTCTTGCCGCATCAATCGCCGATTCCAGATATAAATTTGGTTCATCATCCCACTCCTTATGGACGTAAAGCTGCTCGATGTAAACACTCTTCTTTGCGGAGTTCATCAATCCCAGGACAGTCTCGTTCAAAAGAGAGGTATCCGGGGCAATTACGGGCGTGACTGTAAAATCACCCGTTATCTCCCTTGATTCGAAGATGGGATCATATCTTCCTCCTTGAATCGTTATTTGTGGAATGTCCCTGTCAAATTCTTTGGCAGGTATAATGTCATCACCCACCCAATCGTCATTAAAAAGTTCAGTAAAGTAGGATGTGACATCTGCATCCTCAATTGCGATACCCCAGCCTCTACTCCCGAATGTGCTATCAATCGGCACTCCGGTGTATTTGAAGTTCTCGGTGAGGATGAGTGTTGTCACGTTGTCGATGAGCATGTACTTTGCATGGATGAATCTGTATCTATCGGGCATTGTTTCGTTCCCACGCATGAAGGATACAGACCCATTGGCACCTACAATCTCGCTTGCAATGAAGAGTTCTTCATCCTCGATGCCTCCGATAGGCCCTCCTTCCAGCAAGACTCTAACACTGATGCCCCGTTTCGTGGCGTCGATTACGTGCTCCATGATCTTTAGATTGTCAAACTCGTATACGCATATATCAAGAGAGGACTTCGCAGCGTCTATCGCCCCTGTGACTTCTTTGTAACTGCTGTCAGGAGAGACAAAGACTCTCACGTCTCCATGGAAATCGAATCTCTCAACCGGGAACCGGGACTGCCCCAGATAATATATCCGCGACTCATCCCAATCACTCTTTGAATCGGTATCAACGACTCCATTTCTCTGAAGGATCTCGCCTTCGTGCGCCTTCCCTATGGTTGGACCGGACCAACCCTGCCCGATGTATTCGGAGTCTCCATAAATAACAACGTCGATCAAATTTCCATCGCTATCAAACAGTAGCAGTTCATCCCCGTCATTACTGAGGCGGATAGTACCTCCAGGCATCCGGGGGGTGTCTGGACTCGGGTCCGAAACGTACACAAAATCTGCAGTCTTTTTACTCTGCTCACTGAATCGGAGGGCGTTCCTTGTGATATATATCGTCTTTTCTCCTTCGATAAAAGTGCCTTGGGGGAAGGATATGTTGGCTTCGATATCGCTGATTGCCCAGCCTGATATCTCGATCGAATAATTGGTTGGATTGCAGATCGCTATGTATTCGTCCAAGTCATTCTTGGTGTAGGTGTTCGGATAAAACTCGAATATTATCGGATGATTAACTGAAGCAGAGGCCACTTGAAAAGACAACGGCAATAGCAGGAGAATGATTATAACTTGGGTAGAGTATCTTCCCTTCAATCCAATCCCAATTTGCTTCTTATCTTCACCACATTTTTCTCTACACTCTTGTTAACCTTCTCGTACAGGCTGTTACCATGTGCATCTATACCCACTGTTAGAGGGCCGAAATCTTTTGCCTCAAATATCCATAGAGCCTCTGGCATCCCTATATCGAGCCAATGGACACCTTTCACCGCCGTCACGCCTTTTGCGGCAAGTATTGCAGCTCCACCCGTCATCGCCAGATACACGCAGCCGTATTCCTTCATAGCGTTTATCGTGGGCATGCTCATACCTCCTTTGCCGATTATCGCCCTTGCATTGAAGTTCTTTATGTAATCTGGTTCGAGCGAGTTCATCCTTGAACTGGTCGTGGGCCCAGCGGCAACCAATTCCCATCCTCCATTCTTCTCCATTACTATCGGACCGCAGTGAAATACTGCCGCACCATTTAGATCTACGGGTAAGTCTTCACCCTCTTCGTGATACTCCAGCGCCCTCATGTGGGCTTCATCCCTCGACGTGTAGATCACGCCATCTAAATAGACGATATCTCCCAACTTCAGACTGCGCACATCTTCTTCATCTATCGGGGTTGTCAATCTAACATCCATATCAACCACTCCTTCAGTCTAAGTACTCTACCTTTCCATCCGGATATAACCTCGCAGAAGCTCTACGGGCCGCCCAACACTGTATATTTATGGCAACAGGCAAGCTTGCTGTATGGCAATACGCCTTCTCGATATTTACGCCGAGAAGCGTCGTCTTTCCTCCCATGCCCATGGGACCGATTCCAGTATCATTTAATGCATCGAGAAGCTCTCCTTCCAGAGTCGCTACATCTTTATCTGCATGCCTCTTGTCTATCGGCCTGAGTAATGCTTCTTTTGCAAGTTTCATCGATATATCTGCGGACCCACCTATTCCCATGCCCATTATTATGGGCGGGCAGGGTTTTCCTCCCGCATTTACAACCGTATTTAATGCAAACTCCTTGATCCCGGAAATTCCCATTGACGGGGGTAACATCACAAGGGCGCTCATATTCTCAGATCCCGCCCCTTTTGGGAAAGCACAGATCTCCATATACTCCTTGTCAGTTATCTTATAATTTATGAACGGCATTCTTACTCCAACGTTTGTTCCCGGGTTTTCCCTTGTTAACGGATCTACCGCATTGGGTCGTAGAGGTACTATTTTAGTCGCCTCCATAACGCCTTTTCTTATCGCCTCTTCGACATTCTGCGCCTCCCCTCTTCCAAGGCTGACGTAGAATATATGGATTCCCGTGTCCTGGCACATCGGCAGACTCTTCTCGTCCGCGATAGCAATGTTATCAAGTATTGCCTGAAGCTGCATCCTCGGTACATCATCTTCTTCTCTTTCGTAGCCCTTCTGTAGAGCATCCTTAATGTCAGAAGGGAGCCCCGTAGACGCCTTCTTCAAAAGCTGGATAGTGGTTTTACTGATCAAATCCTCGGATATCATTTACTCCACCTTATTTCAAGAAGATTAACGCTATACTTTTTAATCCTTTCCTTTCACTTGCAAAGCTTTACACACGCAATAAAGAAAAGTATATTAGTGTTAACGTACATGACGTATTGCTATTGCTTTGACATGTATTGAAGCTGTGATAAAAATGACCGATTTATCCAATCAAAAGAGAATGGCATCTGAGATCATGGGTGTCGGGATCCACCGAGTATGGATGGATCCAGAAGCCGCGGAAGATATAGCTACAGTGATAACACGAGAAGATATCAGGGATCTTATAGCAGAGGGTATCATTAAACAAAAACAGAAGAAGGGAATAAGCCGGGGTAGAGCACGGGCAAGAGCTGCGAAGCGGGCTTATGGGCATAGAAAAGGGCACGGATCAAGAAAAGGTGCGAAAGGTGCCAGATCCCCGAGAAAAGAGCAATGGATGCGAAAGATAAGGGCTTTGAGAAGGAGACTGAAAGAGCTTAGAGCCGATGGCACTCTTGATGTAACAACATACAGAAAGATGTACAACAAAGCCAAGGGCGGAGAATTCAGAAACGTCTCCCATCTGAACAATTATCTTAAATCTAAAGGTTATATTAATGAGGAGTAATAATGGCAAGAGGACCTAATTATCGAGTTCCATTCAGGAGAAGAAGAGAGGGCAAGACGAACTATAGGAGACGGATCAAGCTACTTGTCTCAAACAAGCCCAGATTGGTGATAAGGAAGAGTAATAAACACATAAGTTTGCAACTTGCGATACCGAAGAACGAAGGGGATGAGACTTTACTGACTGTCAGATCCACTGACCTTGCGAAGTATGGTTACAAAGGCAACACAGGAAATATACCTGCTGCTTATCTGACAGGGTTGTTATTTGGGATGAAAGCAGTATCTGATGGGTACAAGGAAGCAATTCTGGACATTGGACTGCAGACATCGACACCGGGTTCACGTATTTATGCGGCATTGAAGGGTGCTATAGACGGGGGGATTGTTGCCCCATGTGATGAATCTGTGTTGCCAAATGAAGAACGAATTAAGGGAGATCATACATCTATTGCTGATCTACCCGATCATTTTGATTCTGTGAAGGGAAAAATATTGGACGTGTTTGGGGTGTAGAATGGTTCAAGAGTATGAAGAAGATTGGATTCCAAAAACCAGACTGGGTAGAATGGTAACTGAAGATAAAATTACCACCATAGAGGAGGCATTAGAATCAGGAATGGCGCTAAGGGAATATCAGATCGTCGATTTACTTGTGCCTGAACTGAGGGACGAGATACTTGATATAAATATGGTCCAGCGGATGACTGACTCTGGAAGGAGGGTGAAGTTCAGAGTTGTGGTTGCAGTTGGAAATGAGGATGGTTTCGTCGGAGTGGGGCAGGCGAGAGACGCCCAGGTCGGCCCTGCGATTAAAAAAGCGATAAATGATGCAAAGTTGAACCTGATCAATGTTAAGCGGGGCTGTGGTTCCTGGGAGTGTGATTGTGAGCATGGGCACTCCATTCCATTTGAGGTGACCGGCAAATGCGGTAGTGTTCAAGTTACCCTGAAGCCAGCACCGATGGGACTCGGTCTTGCATGTGGTGAGACGGCGAAGAAGGTTCTTGAATTGGGTGGTATAAAAGATATCTGGGCAAAGTCCAAAGGGAGGACGCGTACCACACTGAACTTCGCAAAGGCGACGTTTGATGCATTGAAGATGACGACCGCTGTAAAACTCCCGCCGCAAGCTAAATAAATATGGAGAAATCAAAAGTTGCACTTGTAAGATGCGAGTCATATGATGAAGGTGAAGTACAAAAGGCTGTCGAAGAAGGGATAGGCCTTCTTGGTGGGATTGCGAGTTTTATAGAAGCTAATGAGAAGATAGTAATAAAACCGAATCTCCTGTTTGGCGCAAAGCCTGAAAAATGCGTAAACCCCCATCCATCCATATTTAAAGCTCTGGGAAACCTGCTAATAGAAGCCGGTGCTGAAGTGTATTGTGGAGATTCTCCCGGGTTTGGAAGATGCGAAAGGCAGATGGAACGGGCAGGATTGAAGCAGGTGGCCGATGAACTCGGAATAAAACTTGCCGATTTTGATAATGGTAGACCGGTCAGCCATAAAGATGCGCTACTCAATAAAAGGTTCGTCATTGCAAATGGTGTTCTTGATTCAGATGGCCTCATAAACCTCTCCAAATTGAAGACTCATCAGCTAACAAGACTTACCGGTGCCATTAAAAACCAGTTCGGCTGTGTTCCCGGTGTCAGAAAGGGTGAACATCACGTGAAGATGCCAGATCCATACGATTTCTCGAAAATGCTCATCGATTTGAACACACTCACAAAGGCGCGCTTGTACATAATGGATGCTGTTATAGCAATGGAGGGTAACGGTCCGAGAAGCGGAGATCCAAAGAGGCTGAATGCTCTTTTGTTCTCAAGTGACCCCATAGCTCTGGATTCTGTCGCCTGCAAGATTGTAGATCTCGATGCAGAAGTTATCCCAACATCAAAGATCGGCGAGAAGGCCGGACTTGGAACGTATCATTACGAGAATATCGAGATAGTCGGAGATGAAGTAGAATCGTTCGTCGATAAAAGCTTCAATATAATTCGAAAGGCTCCGAGATCGTTCAAGGGTGGACGATTGAGGGCTTTCATAAGAAATCGAGTATCACCAAGGCCGGTTATAAACGATGAAAAATGTGATATATGTGGAACTTGTGTCAAGATGTGTCCTGTAGATCCAAAATCTGTCAACTGGCATACGGGTGACAAAAAGATACCACCCACCTATAAGTATGACCGATGTATCCGCTGTTATTGCTGCCAGGAGTTGTGCCCTGAGGGTGCTATCACTGTTGAGAATACCCTGCTTGGCAGAGTGGCGGAAAGGATCTTGTTAAGGTGATTGTTTTGAATACCTTCCTTTGGGAAGTTTTTAAGTATCTCAGAAGAAGATAATTTTCAGTCTGGTGTTAATGTGATAATCGGGGTAATTTCGGATACGCATCTGCCAGTGAGGGCGAAAAGGCTTCCGGAGGAACTCGTCAACCGATTGAAGGATGTTGACCTGATACTGCATGCTGGAGATTTTGAGGAGATGAATGCCCTCAGAGAGATACAAAATATTGGAGAGGTAAAGGCGGTTCATGGCAACATGGACTCACTTGGGCTCAAGAGAGAGTTGCCAGAAAAGGTGGTCTTTGAAGCCGAAGGATTCAAAATTGGAATCACCCATGGATCAGGCCCACCGATTGGACTGGAGAAGAGGGTGAAAGCAAAGCTTCCTGATGTCGATGTAATCGTGTATGGGCACTCTCACAAGCCAAAAAATGAAGTGATAGGTGGGACTCTATTCTTCAACCCCGGCAGCCCAACAGACAAAATCTTCGCACCATTCAAATCCTTTGGAATACTCAAAATTGGAGAAGAAGTTAAGGGCGATATAATTAAGTTTTGAGGGGAAGGGAATGTCAATAACTCCTGATAAATAATATGACAAAGTCAAGGTATACAATCAAAGAAAACTTTCATATCCAATCGGCATAAACTCATCATGAAGATATGCAAGATATAAAAGACCTCATCGAGAGGTATGCGCTGCAGAACGCTGTTAAATATGGATCAACACCAAAAGTAGATGCAGTTATAAAGAAGCTTCTGGGAGAGCACAAAGATCTGCGCCCGAGAGCAAAAGAGATCATACCGATAGTCCGAGAAGAGCTTGGTAAGATAGAGGATATGAGTGCCTCTGAGTGTGCGGATCGCCTGAAGGCAATCGCTCCCGAACTACTTGAAGAGCTAAGCGAAGCAAAAGAGCAGAAGAAGGGGCTACCCGATCTGAAGGTCGATGGTGATGTGGTTATGCGATTTGCACCCAATCCGAACGGCCCACCAACGCTCGGGAGTGTCAGAGGAATCATAATAAATTCAGAGTATGCAAAAAGATACGATGGGAAGTTCATCATCCGATTTGACGATACCGACCCTCAGACCAAAAGGCCGTTGATAGAGGCTTATGAGTGGTATCTTGAGGATTGTGAGTGGCTTGATGCAAAACCCGATGAAGTTGTAATCGCTTCTGACAGAATTGATCTTTATTATGAGTATGCAAGAACTCTGATAGACATGGGAAAAGCGTACGTCTGTTTCTGCTCCGGAGAGGAATTTAAGAGTTACAAGAACTCGGCAAAAGCGTGTCCGCACCGGAATTATGTCCCTGATGAAAATCTAAAGCAATGGGATGAGATGTTGGCCGGTGGTTACGAGGAGAAGGAAGCCGTGCTCAGGATCAAAACAGATATTGAAAACCCAAATCCTGCCCTTAGGGACTGGGTCGCTTTCAGGATAGTGAAAGCAACACATCCAAGGACGGATGATAGGTATATTGTCTGGCCGATGCTCGATTTTGAATCTGCAATAGAGGACCATATCCTGAGTGTTACACACATCATACGCGGTAAGGATCTGAGAGACAGCGAGAGAAGACAGCGATTTTTGTATGATCATCTCGATTGGGAGTATCCGAAGACGATTCATTGGGGCCGGATAAAGATTCACGAGTTTGGCAAGTTCAGCACATCCTCTCTTAGGGAAGGAATCGAGAAGGGGGAGTATACAGGTTGGGATGACCCAAAACTGCCCACTCTGCGCGCTTTGAAGAGAAGGGGGATCCAACCCCTGGCCATACGAAATTTTATGATAAGTTTTGGGGTTGGGGAGACCGATATAAGCCTGAGTCTCGAGACTTTGCATGCAGAGAATAAAAAGGTGGTGGATCCGATAGCAAATAGGTACTTCTTCGTCTGGGATCCTGTCGCAGTGGTTATTGAAGGGGGGAGGACGGTTGCATACCCACCGGTTCATCCAAGTAAGAAGGAACGCCGTGAGATCAAACTGGGATCGGAACTGCTCATCTGTAAAAAGGATGCATCAACTCTCTCTTCAGGTGACAGGGTGAGACTCAAAGATCTATATAACATAGAAATCACGAGCCCGAGTCCTATGAAGGCGAAATTCATAAGTGATGAGCCCGGTAAGGAGAAGATAATACACTGGGTCCCTTCTGACGGGATAAAGGTCAGAGTGATCTCTTCCGATGGGGATATGAGCGGTATAGGTGAGCCATTGATACGAAAAGAGGTGGGGAATGTTGTTCAGTTTGAAAGATTCGGTTTTGTCAGGATAGATTCAGTTACAGAAGACGGAGTTGTCGCATATTTTGCTCATAGATAATCCCGTAAAAATTCCCAATCAAAAATTTTAAAAAGGTGAACTGATAATGAAAGAATCAATGTACAAGTCATATGAGGATCTACCCAAGATAAAACTCCCAGAAGGTAATAGTGATATAAATATCAGCGATTCAACTATTAGAGATGGTTCGCAGATGCCCGGCATCGTGATGAAGGGCAGACACAAACTCCAGATCTTCGAATATCTGCATCGGATAGGGGTCGAAAAGCTGGAGACTTTTCTATTCACAAAAGGTGATCAAAGCATAGTAAAAGAGATGCTTAACAGGGGATATGAAATCCCGGAGATTACTGGCTGGGCAAGAGCAAATCCAAAGGATATAGACTATGTAATAAATATGGATGGGATCGAAGAGACCGGGATTTTGATGTCTGTCTCGGATTCACACATTATTGACAAAATGGGACTCAAAAACAGGGAAGAAGCCGAAAAAAAATATTTGGAGGCTTTAGATTATGCAATAGATCATGGTCTTCGTGTGAGATGCCATCTAGAAGACGTGACCAGATCAGATGTCGAAGGATTTCTCATTCCATTCACTAAAAAGATTATAGAAAGGTCACCAGATGCGATTATTCGATTATGTGACACCCTGGGTTATGGAGTACCATTTATCGATTCAATCTATCCATACAGCTTACCCAAAATGATCCGTGAGATGAAGAATATCGGTGTCAAGAACATCGAGACACACGTTCACGATGACTTTGGGCTCGGTTCGGCTACTTCACTTGCAGGTTTCTGGTATGGAGCCAATTGGTCAAGTCTGACATTTCTGGGAATCGGTGAGAGGGCCGGGAACTCTGAGATCGAGAAGATGCTGATATTTTTAGAGTACAGATTGGAGGGCTTTCACAAGTATAATCTGGAGTGCTTTACGGAGTTTTCGAGGTACATAGAGGATGAACTGGGGATCAGAGTGCCGAGAAACAAAGCTGTAGTGGGAAAGAACATCTTTGCTCATGAATCCGGAATTCATACAGCGGGTGTGATAAAGAACCCGTTCACCTATGAGCCATATCCACCTGATCTTGTCGGCGGAACGAGACAGATTATGATCGGCAGCACTTCGGGAACCGAGGTGATAAGATTTAGGGTTGAGGAGGCGATGAAAGAGCTGATGCATCTGGATGTATCCATCAAAAAAGATGATCACAGGATTCAGTCCATTCATAAAGACATTCAGAAGTTGTATGATGAAGGTGAAAGAGTCTCCTGCATATCGGATGAAGAGATTCGAGGGTATGTCGAGAAGTATTATATGCTCCGCCCGATAATAGAGAAGGATATTGCGTCAGAGAAGGAAGATTAGTGTTTTAGCAAGTTGGTTTATATACTCGATGAATCTGGTCATATTTCCACAATAGGAAGAATGAATAGGTATAGTCTAATTTTTTTAAAAAGCTCCCTTGTTGCAAAAGGTTATTAGAATACCCGACATAATAGAAAGAATAAAATGTCAACCGTAAAAGAGGCAATAGAAGGGAGAAGAAGCATAAGAAAGTACAAGCCAGATCCAGTACCGGATGAATCTCTCTTGCAGATCCTTGAGGCGGCACGGCTTGCACCATCAGGATCGAACACCCAGCCATGGCGTTTCATCGTTGTTAAGGGCGAGGAGACTAGGAAGAAGCTCAAGGAAGCTGCATTTAACCAGAGATTTGTCGGACAGGCACCGGTAGTAATCGTTTGCTGTGGCGATCTCACCTGTTGGAGGCAATTATCAAAGAGGGCCACTGATTTGACCCCTGTGATGGAGGAATGGGGTCTAAAAGACGTGACCTCACGGATGACGGCAACGGTCAGAAACGTCGCAATCGCAGTGGAGCACATGGTACTTCAGGCTGAAGAGCTTGGTCTTGGCACTTGCTGGGTCGGACTCATCGACAGGAAGAAGGTGAGGGAGATGCTCAAGATACCGGATCATCTCGTGATTGTTTCTTTACTTCCCATCGGCTATCCTGCGGAAGATCCGGGACAAAGGCCGAGATTTGGGCTCTATGATATCGCCTTTAGTGAAGATTATGGCAGAAGTTTTGAGGTATGAAGTTCTACTCAGATTTTGCAGATAAATATGATGTAATGATCACCTGGAGCAGGCGAGAAGAGTTACAGGCCCCCTTCTTCAGAAAGGTTTTTGATAAGCACAATGTGAAATCAGTTTTAGATTGTGCCTGTGGTACCGGTTTTCACACGATCATGTTATCAAAGATGGGATATCATGTCGAAGGTTGCGATATCACTCCCGGAATGATCGAAAAATCCCGATTGAATGCTGCGAAGGATGGGTTGAATTTGAACTTCGTCCAATCTGACTTTAAAGAGATGGTTGGCAAATTCGATAAAAAATTTGAGGTGGATTCCACAGATTATAATCCGATCTCAAAGGATAAGCTATCGGATCTGATGAAAAGAGCGGGTTTTGGTAAACTCAAATTTTATGGGGATTTTGACTTTACCGAATTTGATGAAAGAAAGAGTGAAAATCTTATTGTGGTTGGGATTAAAGGATGACACTGAAGAGGTTTTGATGACTCTTCACAATAAAGAATAACTTTTATCATTAAGTGGATACCAATGCATTGTCATTGGGGGCTAAAAGATGGAACTTAAAGAGGCGATTTTAAAGAGAAGAAGCATCAGAAGATTCACCGACTATCTCGTTACGGATGATGAGATAAAAGAGATGATCGAGGCTGCGAGATGGGCTCCTTCATGGGCGAATACTCAATCGTGGGAGTTTATTGTAGTCAGAGACAAGAAAATTATCGAAGATGTGACAGCGACATATTCAGAGAAGAATCCTGCGACCAAGTGTTCGAATTCTGCTTCTGTGTTGATTGTCGCTTGTGCAAAGAAAGATATTTCGGGGTATAAAAAGGAAGAGAAGAAGACAAAATTTTCGGATTGGTTCATGTTCGATCTTGGCATGGCCGTTCAGAATCTTCTGTTGAGGGCTCATGAGCTTGGGCTCGGAAGCGTTGTCGTTGGACTCTTAGACCACGATGCTTGCAGAAAGGTCCTTGGTGTACCGGATGAATATGAGGTGGCTGTGGTAGTTCCAATCGGAAGACCCGATGTAGAAGGAAAAGAGGGGCCTCCGCGAAAAGATCTAAAAGAGTTTGTGCATCTCGACAATTTTGATCGAACCTTTGATGTGATGTGACGAAGATAGAACTTTGATGAGATAACTTCCGAAAGATAGAAGGGGATGTAGGTCTATACGGATTGTGAGGTGAATAGATGAAATCGCTTCTCGTCTATTATTCGAGGACTGGAACGACTAAAAAGGTTGCCGAAGCCATTTCAGAAAAAATTGACTGCGATATTGAAGAGATCGTCGATACAAAGAATAGGTCAGGGATTTTTGGATTTTTAACTTCGGGCTTGGAAGCAATACAGAAGAAAGAAGTGCCGATTGAGGAGATCAAGAAAGATCCCTCCGAATACGATCTTGTCATAATTGGCTCCCCTACCTGGATGCACAATACACCATCTCCAGTTAGAACCTACCTATCCCAGGTAAAAGGTCAAATTGATAACGCTGCCTTCTTCTGCACCTATGGTGGCACCGGTTACGATAAAGTCTTTGAAGAGATGCAAAATATCTCAGGAAAAAAACCGATCACTTCGTTAAATCTCAGAGCGAGGGATGTGAAGAAGGAAGATAACACAGAAAAGGTCAACGAGTTCGTCAGTGGCCTATCGGGTTAGGTTTCTTTTGATTCACGTCGCGGGATCATTTCGGCCTGGCAAACTGCAATGCTTCACCTCTAGGTTTCGGTTTTTCGTAATTGAATTGGGCTTCAACAACTCCCGTAATCTTAAGAGATCTCACCTCAATCTTTGAAAAGTCCAGACTGAAGAGGATAACAAAAAGAGCAGCAACTCCTATTAAAATTGGAAGAATTGCGTCAGATATGCTTATTGAGAGCGTAAAAACGAACAGTATTATGAGAAGTCTGAGTAAAAATATCTTGAGTTCATATTTTAGCAAGTTGTTCACATGAGTTAGATTTTTAAAGGCCTCGACATATCTAATATTTCCTTCTGTTGCCTTTTTAAAGTTTTTGCGAGCATGATGGAATCTGAGGGGGGCAACTACACTGCCCTTTCCATACTCTGCATACGTGCATCCAATGTTGTTGTAAAATTCAGAATCATCATTTAATTCTAAAGCCATCTTAAATTCTGCTATAGCATCATTATATGCTCCTCTCTTACTTAAAACGAGTCCGAGGCCGTTATGGGAATAACCAAGATCCTTATTTAGATTTATCGCTTCCCTATACTCTTTTTCAGCATTGTCATACTCTTTGAGTATATAAGACGAATCTCCAAGATTGGCATGGGCAATGTCAAGATACGGATCCAATTCAATAGCCTTTTTATAATCCTTTTTTGCCTTACTATATTTCTCCAATTTAAAGTAAGCAAGCCCTCTATTGTTGTAAGCAGAGACATATTCTAAATCGAGCTCTATTGCCTTTCCAAAGTCTCCTATTGCCTCGTCATACAACGATAGATCGAGATAAACACTTCCTCTATCATAATAGGCCAGAGCATAATCTAAATCGAGTTCTATAGCCGTATTATAATCCTCTATAGCCTCATCATACATCATCAAATCATGATAAGTAAGTCCACGACCGATGTAGGCATTGACATAGTCCGGATTCAGATCAATTGCTCTGTTGTAGTCATTTATTGCTTCATCGTATCGCTTTAAATTGTAGTTAGCAAGCCCGCGATTGTAGTAAGCTAGGTCATACTCGGAATCGAGATCTATTGCCTTACTATTGTCCTCTACTGCTTCATCAAACATCATTAATTCATGATAAGCAAGCCCGCGATTGTAGTAAGCATCAACGTATGATGGATCAAGCTCTATTGCTCTGCTGCACGCTTCTATCGCTTCATCGTATCTTCCTGAGTCATAATACTCAACTCCATTATTGAAATAATCCTCAGCACTACTCTTATCAACATTTTCTGATCTTTTATCTCCTTTAAGTTCAGAATAGAGATTCTCTCGGTTGTTGTGAGCTTCGGTATAATCGGGATCAAGCTCTATTGCTTTGTCGTAGTCTTTTATTGCCTCATCATACCGTTTTAGATTATATTTGGCAAGTCCCCTGTTGTTGTAAGCAGAAGCATCGCAAGGGTCAAGCTTGATTACCATACTTAGGTCCTCGATTGCCTTCTCGTAATTTTTTAATAGCGAGTATGTATTTGCACGATTGAAATAGGCAACAGTATGGTTTGGATCCAGTTCGATTGCCCGGTTAAAGTCCTCTATCGATTCATCATATCTTCCCATATCAGAAAAGACACTTCCACGACCGTTGTAAGCGGCAATGTATTTGGAATTGAGCTTAATTGCCCTTTCATAGTCCTCTAATGCCTCATCGTATCTTTTTAAAAGATAGTATGCACTTCCACGATTGTTAAAAGCATTTATATCCTTTGGATCAAGTTCAACAGCCTTACTCAAATCCTCGATTGCTTCATCGTATCTTTTTAAGATATAATAAACGGTTCCGCGATTGTTGTAAACATGAGCAAAGTTTGGATCGATATCTATTGCCCTACTGTAGTACTCTACCGCCTCATCATATCTCTCCTGATTATGGTAGTCAAGCCCACTGTTATAGTTCGTAAGAACTTCCGCCGTTTTAAGGGTTTTTTCAAGTGCGCAACAGGCTATTGCACGCTCTTTGATGTCATCATCTACCGCGATCTCCCCGGCAAAAGTAAGATATACAATTGAAAGGATGTAATCTTTATCTTCTCCAAATCTGGTCCCTTTTACGATCAACTCCTTGGCAAGGGAATCAGGATCGCTTGCCTTCTCTTTGACAAGGTCGTGAGCCTTTGCTACTTCTCCACTCTTAAGAAGAGCTTCTATTTCTTCTGATTCTGACATCTTCTATGAGCAATCGGTATGTATTGTGCTTAAATTTTTTCCCGATCTATCCCATCCGTCCCCCTCTATCCTGAAATTATCTGGTTTACGCATCTAAAAGCAGATGAGATGGGCGCTTCCATTCCTGCCCCGGTACTTCTGATTGTATCTCCGACGAAGTAGAGACCTGATATCTCGGGAGCCTTAACATCAGGCTTATTCTTCCAGACAAGATGGGGCTTGCGATGGACTCCGTCCAAAACTACTTTTGGGATGCTTACTGCAATGAATCTTTCACAATTTTCCTCCCAATCATAACCGGCAAAGATCGTGCGGATATCTTCTGAAAAACCTTCTTTTATGCTCTCGATCTTATCTTTTGGGAACTCTTTATCCGAAGTGCTCCCTCCAAACAGGATATGTTTGCCTTCTGTCGATGCGTAAGCAGAAGAGAAATTCGTGGGATGAACGACCTGAAAGCCTATGTGGTTTACCGGAGAATCGATAACTGAAACATACTTATGCCCCTCGTATAAGGGTTTCTTCAAAACTCCTGTCAGCCCAATAACATGATACAGGGAGTTTTCCCGGAGGTGGCTGGCCATGCCAACGAACCATGAGGGAAAGTTATCTTCACTAGCTAGCTTGAAGATCTCCCAGATGGGTGCGTTGCTGATAACAACGTTACTTTCAATGAGCTTTTCACCATCACCCTCTTTCAATAGGACTCCTTTGACCTTTGCATCCTTTATTACAATCTCGTTCACCTTCGCCTTTGTGCGTACAACTCCACCATCACCCTCTATAGAAGCTGCAAGTCCATCCCAGATCGCTGTAAGTCCCTGCTCGGGGATGCCTGAGTGTATTCCTGTCTCAATCCACTTTTTCATGCGCCTGAGAAGCTCTCCGGCACTTATCTCTGAAATGTCATTTATTGTGGAGAATACAAGCGCTCTTGCAGTGAAGTATATCAGCGTCTCCTCAAGTTTTGCCCTCTCATCGATCCAGTCTTTGAATGATAGATCATCCAGCTCCTCAGTCTGCTCAAATGACATCGATAGAATCTCGGTCTTTATCCTAAGGACCTCCTTTTGAGCTTCATCAGATGATATCAATCTTTTGTCGCTCTGGAGTTTTCCCTGATAGTAGATGAGAAGTTCCTCAAATGGAATTATATTCACATCGATTCCGAGGAAGGTGAGTACCTTGCCCATCTCACCCCTATCAGCACATGGCAGTATGTGGGTACCATTTTCCATTATACGATCACCCCTTCTTCGGGACCATGCCCTGCCACCAAGTGCGCCGCTCTTCTCAAAGACCGCTACTCTTCTGCCGGATCTTGCAAGCAAGCCTCCTGATATAAGCCCCCCTATACCCCCTCCAACTATCACGACGTCGAATTCAGTCATAGATAAGAAAACCCTCCTATTTTATGATGATCATTTAGGAGGATTTATCTCTTAAACCTTTTGTAAATCCGAACACATATGCCTCTTTGGTCTAAAACTTCAATATCTGGTGTTGATATTATTGTTGATAATGTGGTGAGGCATATGAGCCTATGTCAAGTAAACAAAACCAATCTTTTAATAAAAAGTAATTATATCACCATATATCACCCCCTGAAGATATAAGGTTGAGGTCACATATGATCAAAGAAATATCCGCACAGTACGATGGTAGATCGATAAAAACTGAGATTGAGAAATTCTGGAATGATGAGGACGTTTATTCAAAAGTACGCAGAAATAACAGAGAGGGGGAGAAGTTTTTATTTGTAGACGGGCCGCCTTACACAACAGGGAAGGTCCATCTCGGAACCGCATGGAACAAGATTATCAAAGATTGCGTGCTCCGTTATCTATCAATGAATGGATTTGATCTGCAGGATCGAGCCGGGTGGGATATGCACGGCCTGCCAATAGAGGTCAAGGTAGAAGAGATGCTCGGTTTCAGCTCAAAGAAGGACATAGAAGAGCACGGTGTGGATAACTTTATTGAGGAATGTAAGCGGTTTGCCATTAAAAACAAAGAGGAGATGACTGTACAGTTCAAGATGCTCGGAGCCTGGCTGGACTGGGAGAACCCCTATATGACGGTAAAACCCGAATATATCGAGGCTACATGGTGGACTCTAAAGAGGGCACACGAGCGAAATCTACTCGAGAAAGGCACAAGGGTCATCAGCTGGTGCCCCAGGTGTGAGACAGCGATTGCGGAATCGGAGATAGAGTATCGTGACGTGACAGACCCATCGATATGCGTGAAATTCCCTATCAAAGGTGAAGAGGATACTTATATAGTCATATGGACGACCACGCCCTGGACACTGCCATCAAATATTGCTGTTGCAGTGCACCCATCCTTCGAGTATACAAAGGTCAGGGCCTATAAAGACGACTGCGAGGAAACACTTATACTCGCATCTGATCTGATCGAACCTGTGCTGAGAATGGGGAGATACAAGGATTACGATATCCTTGAGAGGCTCAGTGGAACAGATATCGAAGGGCTGGAATACACTCATCCGCTTGAAGGCGAAGTACCCAGGCAGAAGGAGTTCTCACACAACGTTTATCTGGCTGACTTTGTAACGATGGAGAATACGGGATGCGTACATATAGCACCTGGACATGGTCCTGACGATTTTGCCCTCGGTAAAGCGCACGGTCTTCCGATATTCTGCCCCGTCGACAGTAGAGGGATCTTCAAAGAAGATGCAGGTAAGTACGCTAATAAGAATGTGAAGATGGCAAATAAAGAGATTTTGGAGGATCTTAAGGCCAATGGAATTTTACTCTCCACCGAATCGATCTCCCATAGGTACGGCCATTGCTGGAGATGTGATACTGCGATTATATATCTCACTACCGAGCAGTGGTTCCTGCGTGTGACCGATATCAAAGATGAGATGCTGGCGGAGATTGACAGGGTGAGCTGGTATCCTGATTGGGCTGGTAAGTCCAGATTTTATGATTGGATCCTTGGTATCCGGGACTGGTGCATCTCCAGACAGAGGTACTGGGGCATACCGCTTCCTATATGGACCTGTAAATGTGGGAATATCGAGGTAATAGGCACGATAGAAGAGCTCAAAGAGAAGGCAATCGATTATGACGATACTGATCTTCACATTCCATACATAGATGGTGTTCACCTGAAATGTAGCTGCAAAGAAGAGATGACAAGGGTGAAAGACATCTTTGATGTCTGGTTTGACTCTGCCGTTGCATCATGGGCAGGCCTGTACTTCCCACAACAGAAGGATCTATTTGACGAGTGGTGGCCTGCCGATTGGATAACCGAAGGCCACGACCAGACAAGGGGTTGGTTCTATTCACAGCTCGGCGCTTCCATGGTGGCTTTTGGCAGGGCACCTTACAAGTCTGTGCTTATGCATGGATTCACGCTCGATGCCGGTGGGAATAAGATGTCAAAGAGACTCGGAAACGTGATCGAACCTGAAGAGGTTGTAAATAAATATGGCACCGATACTCTGCGTCTCTATTTGTTGAGTACGAGCGCACCATGGGACGACCTTAAGTTCAACTGGGAAGAGGTTAAAAATGTAAACAGGGCACTTAATATACTCTGGAACGTCTACAGATTTCCCCTACCTTATATGGTGCTTGATAGCTTCGATCCGACAAGTGTTGAACTGGAGGATGTAAAGAAAGACCTGAGGCAGGAAGATAGATGGGTTCTGTCGAGATTGCAGTCCTTGATTGTCGAGATAAGTGAAAAGCTAAAGGTTTATGAACTCCATAAAGCCTCGCGCTTACTCCTGGATTTTGTACTGGAGGATCTGTCCAGATGGTACGTGCAGCTCATAAGGCCAAGGACATGGACCGAGAAGGATGACCCTGATAAAATTGCAGCATATTACACGGTATACGAGGTGCTTATGACACTCACAAAAGTGCTTGCCCCATTCGCCCCATTCTTGTCAGAGGAGATCTACCAGAACCTCGTTAGAGGCACCTTCCCATCCGCTCCGATTTCAGTTCATATGTCCAATTGGCCAGAGGTAAATGAAGAGTTGAGAGATCAGGAACTTGAGGAGATGATGGCTGTCGCAAGGGAGTTTGTTGAAGCTACAAGCAACGCACGCCAGAGTGCCAAGAGGAAGCTGAGGTGGCCAGTAAAGAGGATTGTAATCTCTCCTGGAAACGATCTGGCGTTCAAAACTGTGGACCAACTGAAACAGATACTTAAAGGGCAGACGAATGCAAAAGAGATAGTGCTTCTTGGTGTGGATGAAGAGTGGGATGAGCTCGGTTTAGAGGTTATACCGAATCCAAAAGTGATCGGTCCGAAGTTCAAAGGAAGATCAGGCGAGATAATAAAAGCGTTGAAAGAGGCAGATGGTAAGCTTGTAAAAGGCGCAATCTCGGAAGGTTACGAAGTTCTTGGCGAAGTGATATCGGAGGATATGGTCGATTTCAGGGAAAGTGTTCCGGAGTTTATAGCATTTACAGAGTCCCAGAATGGGAGAGTGTATGTTGATGTTGAACTTACAGAGGAGATAGAATCCGAAGGATATGCAAGAGAGACGATCCGGCGACTTCAGGAGATGAGAAAGGAGATGGATCTGAATGTGGAAGATTACATATCAGCATCAGTCTCTGTCAAAGATGAAAGGATTGCAAGGCTCATGGGAGATTGGGAACCCTTTATATCCGAGGAGATAAGGGCGAAGGATTTGAAGATCGGGAATGATGTGACTGTCCAGTCAGAGTATGTAAAGGATTGGGTTGTCGAGGGCGTGGAGATGAAGCTCGGGATCTCGAGATAGTGCTATTGTAAGAGTTCTATTCTTCTCTTACTTCTCCAATTGTCCAGGGTTATCAATATCGGCGGCAGAACAATCAGTGCACTCAGAATGGCAAATCCGACATTTATCACTGTCACAAGCCCAAAATCACTATTCATTGGAAATGGGGATGCAATAAGGGCAGAAAAACCAAAGACTGTTGTTAGCCCGGAAGCGACTATTGCTTTTCCAATCCTCGATGAAGATACTTCAAGCGCCTCGGTAGGCTCCATACCGTTGTCCCGCTCTTCAAAGTATCTCCCCATAAGTAGGATCGTATACTCACATCCAATGCCTATGATGAGTGCGCCCAGAGTCGCTGTCAATGGGTTGTACTTGATACCCATCGCATACATAACTCCCCCACTCCAACCGACCACCATCAAAATCGGGGTTATTGGAATGAAGGCTTTCATCCAGTCCCTGTAAATTGCAAAAAGTGCCAGAAATATCGCCAGGAGACCCACCATTGTCAGTTCAAATCTCCCGGATGTCAGTGCCCCAAAGATAGAAGCCATAAGAACCGGCCCTCCAGTTGCTGTTGCTTCCAGACCTATCGGTGAGCCGAACCATTCGATGTCATCCTCAACGTCAAGTATCAGTAACCTGGTTCTCTCAGTTCCAAGCCCCGTTACGCTGCTGATTTCAAGATTTAAAACCGCGATGTTGTTGCCCACAACATATCTATTTTTTATCTGATCGGGGATCATCTCCATCGTGGATGCAATCTTTGTAGGATCATTGGGGATCTTGTCGCCATTCATCCTCATTATCTCTGTGGCTATAGAAGAGGCTGAAATAACATTTTTTCTGCCATTGATTTCATGTTCTCCGAAGTCGTTCATCCAGTTCAGAACCTCGGGACTTGTGACATCGTCGGCCTTTACAATTATGTTGAGTTGGTCGCTTCTATCGTATAGAACTTCAAAATGGCGAAAGTCCAGAAGGGCAGGCATATCCGGTGGGACAAACTCCATAATGTCGGTTTGAACGCCAACCTTCTGGTCGAAATAAAGTCCAGTTATAAGAAGCGTTGAAGCAATGAAGATGACGATTACGGGGTTACTAGACATAAATACTGCAAGTTTGCCTACAGCATTTCCTATCAGATCGCCATCCTCGTTCTCCCGTTTCCTATGGTTTCTATTCCCCTTCTCTTCTGCCCTTTTATCTAAGAGAAAAAGCAGTGCAACACCGAGAGTCATTGCAACAATGTAACATATAACAAGGCCCATAAATGTCATCATCCCAAAGTCTCTTACCATCGGAACTGGTGAAATAAAGAGTGCAACAAATCCAAGACTTGTTGCGATGAAGGCAATACCAACTGCTGGGCCCATATGTTTCACAGTCTGCACAATCGCTTCCTCTGTTGTCTCTCCCTTACCTAACTCTTCTTCCATGCGATTATGAAATTGAATCGCATAATCTATGCCAAGACCAATAAGTATGGGAAAAACAGCCATCGATGTCATAGTCAATGGGACCTTGGTCACTCCCATAGCACCAAAAGTAAGTATGATTCCGATCCCCACCATGAGGAAAGGAAGTAACCTCCAGCGAACATTAAATACCATATAAAGTGCGACTACCATAAGCATAAAAGCAACCATCAACATCATTCCAAGGCTGCGGCCCATCTCGTCATTCATGGATATGTCAAAGGCTGCATCGCCCGTAACAATAACCTCTGTTCCAGGTGGAAATTCAGCCCATGAAACTGCATTTTTTGTAGTATCAAGTGCGGTTACGGAATCTTCGAATGATATATCACTGGGCAATTGGACTGCAACTACTGTGTTGTGATCATCGGGCATAATTCCTTTTACAACATCTTCTGGCATCGTATTTAGAATGGCTTTGACATCGGCTTTGTTATTCGGTATGACAGCTTCACCAGTCATTAATTGATTCACATCTTTTAATAGGGTTACAAGACTTGATGAGCCTGAGATGTACTCTCTGCCTTCCAGTTGTTCTTCGAATCTTTCTATTGCCCTGAGCACTTTTACATCGGTGACATCCTCTGATATCACAAGAACCATGATAGTGCCACCCTCAAGGAAATTCTCGTAGTAAGTCTCAAAGTCCTGGAAGAGCTGACTGTCTCTTTCAACGAATGTGTCGAGTCCGGTTGCCATCTCAATCTCTTGTGCAGCGAAGAAGGATCCAAAGACAAGGAGCACAATTGAGAGCAGGACTACTCCTGTCCTTCTCTCGATGAATAGTCCCAATCCCTCAAATATGTCAGCAACTTGTGATGCCATATACTCAACTGCACTTACTTCCTACTTTTTTTGAAGTAGTAGATGAAGAGAACGATCAAGACCAGAACCACCAAACCGATAGCTGCAACTCCGGATACATTTGTTGAAGCGGGTTTAACATCAAAAGCGGCCTTCATAACGTCACTTACTTTCGTGTTGTCATCTTCATTTGAGTATTTTATCTCCGTATTAAGTGCATACTCTTTTGCTATGGCTTCACCGTCTACTTTTATCTGGAATTTACCAACTTTTGTTTCACCAGGACTTATTGTACCCAAAAATGCCGTGTCATCTGTCGAGCTGAAGGGGGTTGTTGCACTGATTCTTGCGATTGAGTCTTTTGCAGCCTCACTTCCTATATTTTTGAATGTGACCTCAATAAGGCCCTTAGAACCGACCTCAAGGTCCGCATCGACCTTCACGATCTCAAAATCCATCATCCCTTCAACGGGCACACCAAATGTCGCAGTTGTGAATATTTTCTTATCATGATTGCCATCTTCGTAGCTTATCATGGCGTCAAGTGGATACTGCTTTTCAGAAGCGTCCTCTGCGATTTGAACCTTGAATACGGCTGTTTTACTCTTCCCAGGTTTTAAATCCCCGATAAATGCAGTGTTATCTAAAATAGAGAACGGTGACTTCAGATTGAGCGATGCAACTGAAGAATACGCAGTTTCATCCCCATCATTTTCTATCGTCAACGTGATGGTCCCTTCGCCTCCTGCATCCATTCCAGAGACTTCAACATTCCTGACTATAAAATCGGATTTCTCTGTGATAAGAATCCCGAAAATGGCCGTTGTTGACTGCTTGGATTGGGAGTTGGCATCTTTGTAATCTGCCACAATCTGCACAGGGTATTCTTTTGTCATAGCATCATTAGATATCGCTATCTCAAAGTTCACCTTCACCGATTCATCCGGTTTTACGTCGCCTATATATGTACTGGTTGTTGGTGTGAAAGGTGTCGGTGCCATGGAGGATGGATATGATGGAATTGTTGGGTTTATTGTAAGTACAGTGTCATATGCAGTTTCATAGCCGTTATTTTTGATTGTTAGTTCCAGATTACCATTCGATCCGCCGTGCATATTTGAGGTCCTGATATCCTCGATGAGAAGATCGAAGTTCTCGGCTATTTTGATATCGAGGTCTATTGTCCTCTTTTCATCGGTATAAGAGTAGCTCATAGAGGAATAATCATCGGATATATACACGCTCAAAAGCCGCTTGTATTTTACAACAAGCGGGATAGTATATTCTCCGGGCCTTGCGTCTTTATCAACCTCGATTGAGAAGGCAATTGGTGGATATGGATACATGGACGGTAGAGCTCCCACGAGTACCTTTTCAGTCTTTACCGTGATCGGAACGTCACTATCCAAATCAAGTTCTGCTGTCAGATCTATTGCAGTAAGGGATGAATTGGCAGCTGCTGAAATTGAGGTGTCAAACGTCTCCAAAAGCCCGGTATTCTGGATCAGGATCTGGAGTTGAGTCGATTCTCCGGGGCTGAGTTCATTGCTCCCATAGACTATGGCGTCAAGATCGGGTTCCCCGGGTGCGCTGGCAGTCAACGCAAACGAAGGTGATACTATGCTCGCCATCAGAAACAGAGCTAAACAGGTTGAGATTATCTTATTCTTCTGTTTTATATCCATTTTACATCTTTTATTCTTTCTTCTCATCAGACCATTTCTCCTCTTCTTTTCGCTTCTTCCATAATGTATTCAATTGTTTCTGTATCCACTGTCAGATCAAATTTTTCTTTGAGACTTTTTTGCAAGTTTTCAGAGTGATTCTTCTCTCCACCTTCAATCAGTTCATTTGTAAGGTTTATCAGGTCTTCAGTTATGTTCCATGGGTAGATTATCCATATCCATGGAACTCTTTCAACCCAGAAATCTGGAATGCCATCTTTGGGTGTTGTGTCAAATATCTGCATTGTTGCAGTTTTTACGGTTTTGGGGTTCAGCTTTTGAAGGAACTTTTTTGTTTCTTTGATACTTTCTCCCGTATCCGAGCAGTCGTCTACAACAAGCACCTTCTTTCCTGTGAGGTCGATATCTATCGGATATTTTATCTTTGCTTCGCCGTCTGGTGTTGCAGTGACCCCCCAGTGCTCGAGTTTGAGAGAGATGAGGTCTTTTATTCCAAGAAAATCGCAGAGGTTTCTTGCAGGTACCCATCCCCCTCTTGCAAGACCAATAACTATGTCAGGTTCGTACTCGGCTTCCTTTACCTTATCTGACAGTTCTTTAGACCTCTTGTATACATTCTCCCATGATCTTATTTCACAACTTCGTTTTTCCCACATTTCATTAACCTCTTTTTTATCATTTATATCACTTATATCACTTCTGTTGTAAGCCGGATCAGAGAAGTACCCTCCTGAAAAAATCACAGACCCTCTCTGATACAAGATCCATCACTCCTCCATAAAAGTGATCGGTTTCGAGTACAAACTGCTCTTTCTCTCCTTTTGCATCCGAAAACAAACTCTCGAAATCCTTGAAAGGTGCAAGCGGATCCTTTCTCCCATGGATCATAAGCTTTGGACAATTTGAACTCAGATCTGCACTCACTTTCTCGATTCTTTTAAGGATGGACATGGCCACATAACCATCTATTTTATGAGGCGATTGAGCTACTGCATTTGATGAGACGACAGCACCAAATGAGTATCCCAAGACACCCAGCTTCTTTGCCTCCCCTTTCATATGCGATATCGCAGCCATAACATCACGAGCCTCTCTTGCGCCCCCGCCATATTTTCCGTAGTCGATGCAGAGAGCAGAAATACCGGATCTTCCGAGTTCTTTTGCCAGATGAACCAATCGCGCATCATAGCGGGATCCTCCAAACATCGGATGCGGTGGGCATAGTATCACACATACTCCTGATGTTTTGTAAAGCGTCCCAGTAAGAATTTGATCACCGCTAGGAAAATGGATATCCTCTTGCATAAGATATAGATTGAGTGCAGATATTATAAGAATTTGTAGAGCTTATAATGTTTTGATGGTAAGTTTAATTATAAATCAGATAGTACAAAGGATTAGACATGTATCTATTCAGAAGGGATGAGAGAGCGCAGATAATTGTCTTAACCGGTTTTTTAGTGGCTTTAGCTATTGTGGCCTTTGCCACCGTCTTTTTTGCGGGTGCATTGGCCGGACAGGAGACGATAAAACAGGAAGCGGACGATAGCAATTTCGTATATGGAGATCTCATCCATGCATACGGGCAGGTTCTGAAGCAGATCTCATCTAATGGTACTACTAATCCTTTCACCGGAGCAGCTAATTTGAATGATCTGGGCAAAGCCGAACAGGATATAACCGCGCTGCTACATACACGAGGATATGTTGTAGTCTTCTATAATCACTCTTCAACAGATTACTCAAGCTCGGCAAAAGTAGCAAATGCCACAATTCTGCTCTCAAATGGTGTAACTACATATACAGAAACTGTGATGTATGACCTGACAAATGGCAATTCTATTTAGGCGGATCTGGCAGTTTCCCCCTCGTAAGTGAAATAAATATTTCCCAACCTTAAATTATTGCAGATGGTACGACCCAATTTTTAAGCTGAAAAGGCAATCATTAAGTATAGGTACCCCATATTAATCAGAAAAATACCTTTAAAACTAAAAAGGGGGTTATTCAATGAGAGGAGTTTCAATAGTTGCCGTCGGGATGACTGAGTTCAGGCATAGGCCAGAGTCATTCATGGACATAGGTGCTGATGGGATCGCAGAAGTATTTAAAGACTCGGATCTTAAGAATCTGGACATGAATGATATGGAAGCAGCATACTGCGGCACGATGGGTGGAGGCCCTCAAGCTGGCCAGAGAATCCTGGCAAGGTTGAAGAGCAGGATGGAGGAGAAAGGACTGGAACCACAGGAAGGCTTAACAGGGATTCCTGTCTCAAACTGGGAGAATCAGTGTACAAGTGGAACATGCGCTTTCGATGCTGGTTATCGTGATATAGCTGCCGGGTTCCATGATATTGTACTGGCGTTCGGTGCCGAAAAACTCGGAAAAGGTTCATTATCTATGGGTGCTGGTGGAGGACTTTCAACGGCAAAATTCAGAGGACCACCTCCGGTTCCAACGATGTTTGCCGGAAATGCAAAGCGTCACATGAAGAAATTCGATACAAAGAGAGAGCATCTTGCGATGGTCGCTGTAAAGTCGAAGGAATATGCAGCCAGGAACCCAAATGCACAGTACAGAAACAGGATAACACTGGATGAAGCTTTAAATGCGAAGATGATTGCAGATCCGTTATCTATGTACATGTGCTGTCCTACATCAACAGGAGGATCTGCCTGTATACTCGTCGCAAGCGATATAGCAAGGAAATACACCGAGACACCGGTAGAGATAGTATGCGGCACAAATAAAACGGCAAGAGCAGGAATTAGTGCGTTAGAGTCTGGTTGGGATCCAAATTTAAGAGCTGGTAGAGAAGCATACAGACTTGCAGGTATCGGTCCAGAGGATATTGATGTTGCTCAGGTACACGACTGCTTCGCAATAGCAGAGCTGATGCACTATGAGAGCTTCGGATGGTGCGAGATAGGAAAATGTGGCGAGTGGATTGAATCCGGAGGGCCATGCATGGGTGGTGAGCTACCTGTGAATACAGATGGTGGATTGATATCGAAGGGTCACCCACTCGGTGCAACAGGCTTTGCCCAGATCTACGAGCTGACTCACCAGTTGCGAGGCGACGGTCATAATCAGGTTCCAGATGCAGAAATCGCATGGAAGCACAATATGGGTGGTGGTGTTGGTGTCGGAATGACGTACATTGTCCACGTACTGAAAAGGGGAAGATAGGTGTCAAAATGAGAGATGTTGCAATTATTGGTGTTGGTAGAACAGAATTTATTATAAGCGATGAATTCTCAAGCGGTATGGGTGCCATGACGGGCTTTGCCGGTCTTGGTGCAGAGGCAGTTAAAAAGGCATTGAAGGAAGCTAAGAATCTCGAGAAGAAAGACATCGAAACCGTTTATTGTGGCAGGTCAAATCCGGTTACAAATGCTGGTCAAACGATTATGCAGAAGATGGAGATGTTGAGTGAAGGTTCCTTCAGTGTGGACAACGGAGTGACAAGTGGCACAACCGCGCTTCTGTCTGCATATCGTGATGTTGCTGCTGGAATGCGCAATGTGGCGTTAGTCGTTGGTTTCGAGACAATGGCTCCCGGGCAGTTATACATCACTCCTGACGGACAGGGATGGAAGAACAGGGATTCTGATTCACCACCAATTCCAAGGTCTTTAGCACAGCTTGCGAGAAGGCATATGAGTGAATACGGTACCACCAAGGAACAACTTGCGATGGTTACTGCGAAGAACCGCAAAAACGGTGCTCTAAATCCGAATGCATTGAATAAAGAAGAGGTTTCGGCAGATGATGTCCTGAACTCAAGGATGGTTGCAGAGCCCCTGACAGAACCGATGTGTTCTATTCCGGCGAGTGGTGCTACTGCTGTTGTTATCTGCGATGAGAAGTCAGCAAGTTATTACACCTCACATCCAATTAAGATAGCCGGATTTGCTATGACAACCGGAAAAGCCGGTCTTGGTCTTCTGGATTCTGCCTATGATCCGATTGTGAGGGCTGCAAGGGAAGCGTACAGGATGGTAGGCCCATTCTTCAGTGGAAAAGATGTCGATATCGCACAGGTGGATGACACAACTGCAATAAATGAGCTTATAGCTTATGAGGCGCTTGGTTTCTGTAATAAAGGCGAAGCCGGAAAGATGGTTGAGGACGGTGTCACCAATCTGGATGGAGCTCTTCCAGTAAATACAGACGGTGGAATGCTTGCCAATGGTCAACCACTCGGTGCCTGCGGACTGGCTCAAGTCTATGAGCTTGTTGAACAACTAAGAGGGAAGGCAAAGGACAGGCAAGTTAAAGATGACATCGAGTATGCTGTTCAGTACAACGGTGGAAGCTTCGGTAGCGGTTTCTGCGGTGGTATAGGGGGAAGAGGCTTTGGAACCGGAGGCTCTTACATAGTCAACGTCTTTACGAAAGTCTAAATCACAAAATAAAAAAAGTTGACCTGCCACAATGGCAGGTTTTTTTCTGTTTTTTAATAAATTTTTATCCTAAACTTTGAGTTCCATCTTTTCTGCAACTGCAGTTATAAGGGGCATCAGATCCATCGCTTTTGACATATTTCCGACTCGTCCATCTCTCCACATCGCAATATCTCCACCCATAAGCGATGTAGTCACATCTCTCTCGCCCGAGATTATTGCCGATAATGTACCATAGGATAATTCCATAAAGAAGTCCGCTTCATCGGATAGGCCGGAACTGACTGATGGTTTACCACCTTTTAACTCAACCTTCATTCCAATAACAGGATCTGACGATATATTGAAGACCATATCTGGAGTTAGAGACATCTCAGTTTTTATATCATCGTCCTCACTCATCTTCTCTATTGCACTGCTTACAACGCTCAGATCGATCCCTTTCTTCTCATCAATTGCCTTTTTTAAAGCATCTTTAAGTTCATTTGCCATACAATGCACCTGCGAGAATAATCTACTTATCTATATAAAAAAATTGCGTTTATATCTCACCCTCGACAAACGACTCAATCCTTCTCAAAGCCTCTTTCAATGCATCTCTAGAAACTGCATACGAGCACCTTACAAAACCCTCACCTGATGCGCCAAAGACATCTCCTGGCACGCAGGCAACACCCTCTTTTTTTAGTAGCCTTTCTGAAAACTCTTCGGATGACAAACCAGTCTCTTTGATGCTCGGAAATGCATAGAAAGCCCCTTTTGGTTTGCTGCAGGCTAGCCCCATCTTGTTGAACCCTTCCACTATGAGTAGCCTTCTTCGGTTGTATTCGCTCTTCATCTCTTCGACGTTCTCCACTCCATTCTTAATTGCTTCTATTGCTGCGAATTGTGCCATTATCGGAGAGCATAACATTGTATATTGGTGCACCTTCATCATCGATTCTATAAACTCCTCGTTTCCTGTCGCAAAGCCTATCCTCCATCCCGTCATCGCATGAGACTTAGAAAAACCGTTCAAAACGATAGTTCTATCCCGCATTCCGTTGAGAGAAGCAAATGAAGTGTGCTCCCCTTCATAGGTCAACTCTCCGTATATCTCGTCGGATATAACGAGTATATCGTGCTCTATTACAATATCCGCTATCTCTTCCATCTCTTTTCTATTCATAGTCGATCCGGTTGGATTATTTGGATAACCAAGAATGATCGCCTTTGTTTTATCAGAGATTTTCCCTTCTATATCTTCGGGGGCAGGTTTAAACTCGTTCTCGGGTTTGGTTGAGATGTGCACAGGTATTCCATCTGCGAATAATATGCATGGAGAGTACGCAACATAACAGGGTTCGATTACGAGGACCTCTTCACCCGGGTTTACAGTGGCACGGATAGCAAGATCGAGCCCCTCCGATACGCCGGTGGTTATAAGTATCTCGCTTTCTGGATTATACCTCAATCCCCGTTTTGATTTAATATATTCTGATATCAGCTCTCTGAGCTCAAGAATCCCCCAGTTAGAAGTATATGAAGTATACCCGTTCTCCAGGGAGTACATGCAACCCTCTATTATGTGCCAGGGCGTAACAAAATCTGGTTCGCCAACCGCGAGTGATATAACATCCTCCATATCCAGCACCATCTCAAAGAATCTCCTGATTCCGGAACCTGTTACTGATCTAACCCTATCCGAAACGATATCATCTGGAATGAATGTCAATTTCAAGCACGCTCCCTATGTAATACATCATACGAGTCTTTATACCATTTTCCCTCAACACCTATTTAACTTACGTTCTAAAATCACAACATCGGTTTTTCGTTTTCAGTTTGGAGTTATCCCGAAGATAATAGAGAACCTACGAGATCAGAACTGCAATTACGCCAGCCAAAAATACACCATCGAATGTTCCTGCACCGCCAATGCTGGCCATTGGAGCCCCGAGTTTGGAGATACCTCCAAGATTCAAGATGTCTGCACCGATGAGAGTTCCAAGAACTCCGCTTGCATATGCTATAACAAAAACACTACTCTGCGGAATATTAAATGCCAATCTTAGGAGTATGACAGATGCGGCAGCGGTTAGTGGAGGAATAAAAGCCGGAACTGTTATACCAAGTCCACGAACAGGTCTTGCCATGCTATGAGTAACGACTGTAACTATCAGTATGCCGAAGAGAGCGAAGATCAGTTGGGATGGTATTCTAAAGAGGAGATATATAGATATGAAAGCCGGTATTATAGCACCACCAACATTTGCGGCTATGACTGTTTTGGTTTGATGGGCATCAAATATTGGAATACGACGTGGAACACCGAAAACCCGTATATACTTTTCGGGAACAGCAGGTTTTTCCGATTCAACGGTTTTTATCGGAATATTGATAACGCTCCCGATCAATGTCGCAAAGAGCAGTATCATTGCATGTCTCCAATTGAAACCGATTCTGACAAAAGCGACTCCAACCAAGCCAAAGAAGAAGAGACTGAATACCAGCCCGGCTACAACCAAGAAGAGTACTATGAAGGCGAGATGCAATGGAGCGAATATCAATCGTGTTCGCATTCGTTACCTGCTAATCATTGATTGACTATTGAAACAAATATCTCCTCAAGAGGGGACTCATCGGTCTTGATGTCAATTATCTTTCCGCTATTTTCGGTTATCAATTTTGTAATTTGATTGACCTCTTCGACACTACTCGTTCTTTTCAGATAGTGGTCCCCAATTCGTTCGAGATCCCTATCCAACCCACCATTTCCACCGTTCAGATCGAATTCAAGGAGATATTCTCTTCGTCCAAAATCCCTCTTTAACTCATCTATACTGCCCGATGCCACTTCATTACCGTTACTGATGATCAGCACCTTATCACATATCGATTCTACCTGGTACAGGTTATGTGCGCTGAATAATATGGTCTTACCCTGTGCCTTCAGATCCTTGATGAACTTGACCACATACATGGAAGTCATTGGATCGAGTCCGGATGTCGGTTCATCGTATATAAGGACATCAGGGTCGTTGATCAAAGATCTGGCTATTATGATCTTCCTCTTCATCCCTTTCGAACAGTCGCCTATCTTCTTATAATCCGCAGAGAGGTTTAAAGAGGAGAGTAGTCTTTCGATTCGATCATCAGCCACCTTCCTATCCAGATCGAAGATCTCTGAGAAGAAGTGCAGATAGTCCCGCACGTACATACTCTCGTACAATGGAGAGTCCTCTGGAACAAAACCTATCAAGCTCTTGATCTCGAGTTCGTTCTTTGTCATATCATAGCCTGAAATTGAGATACTCCCTTCGGTCGGTTTGATCAGCCCACAGCACATCTTGAGTATTGTGGTCTTTCCGGCACCGTTGGGTCCAACAATGCCGAATATTTCCCCCTCACCAATATCAAAGGTTATATCGTTTACAGCAGTGAAGTCACCGTATCTTTTTATGAGGTCTACAGATTGAATCACTTAAAACAACCATACATATATTTATCTTCAGCCATTATATGCTTTGTTCTCACACGGGGAAGGCTAGATAGATTATAGTAAAGAGTAGAGCCACCATAACCACCAGAATCAGGAGTATCTCTTCTTCGCTTTGCATCGGTATATTCAAGTCAACTTAAAGGTTCTTTAATATTTATTAAGAGCAGGATATAAAGAAGAAAGATAACGATCCCTGCTTCAGTATGGTGAGAAGAATGCCAAAGTGTAATATGTGTGGAGAAACATTCGATGTGGAAACGGCGCCGGGGGCAATATTATTTGCTCCGCCAGAACGAGTGGACATGGCATGTCCTGTAATGAAGTATCACATCTGCAGGAAGTGTTTCGATGGACTGACTCTGCTTGATTGATTGGGGAGCCTGCTGGGTAAATCTTGCATTTCCTTTCAACCATTAATAATTAATATATTTTTATCATAATATTGGCCATTTTAATGATAAAACGATAGATTAATATACTTTAAAGTAGCATTTTCTTACTATAAGAGGTGAAAACACAGGAGTAGCAATTATGGAGGAGAGTTTGGATATAATACTTGGACGAGGACATTCCCACAAACACAATTCTAAGAGTTCGGTGCAGTCCCCATCAGTAACTGTGGAATCAGCTACCTCACCCATCAAATCAACCGGAATCAATTTTCTTGATAATGAGTTGAGTGGAGGTCTGCCGGCTGGTACGGTCGTTTATTTCTATGCAGATGCCGATGAGACTACATCAGAAGTCTTTCTTCATCATTTTTCGTCTGTCAGAAAAACATATTACTTTACCACAGTGAGACGCCCAAAATACATCTCTCAAAATATCACAGATCTGGGCCTTGATACTGAAAACATCAACTTTATAGATGTATACAGTCAGTATTATCTGAATAAATTCGGAGATATGATCGATAACGTTGGTAACGAATTTGTAGACAAAGATATCTTGGACTTCACGGAGTACCAATTGAAGAATATCCGGGCCCAAGATGAGAAAGACTTTAACATCATCATTGACACGTTCTCGTTCTATCTGGGTTTGAATGTGAACTTTGGTAATATTCTGAGGCTTACAAACCTCATTTATGAGATAACGAAGGAGACGGAATCCATCTCGTATCTTTATGTCCTAAACGATTACGATAAACCAGAAAACAAAGTAATGAATCTGTGTGATGCAGTATTTGATGTTACATCGGATAGGATTGGCGATAATATATACAGTAAACTCTCCATTCCAAAGATGAGAGGAAAAACAGAAGTCAACGATCTTATCAAATTCAAAGTAGCCAGTGGTATACAGATAGATACGACTAGAGACATAGCTTAGAAATTCACCACCATATTATGATTAAATAGTAAAAAAAGATGTATTGGAGGTTGATGATATGAATTCAGGTTCGAATGGTTTTGTGGCTGTTGTTTTTGTCCTGATTATGGCCGTGGCGATGTTTTCCATTGCTGCTCCTGCGATGATACAGGAACCTTTAACTCCAGACACTTTATTTGGATCACCAACACCGACACCCGAAGAAACAGCACCATCAGTAGGAGAGGAACCATTAGTTATAATGTGGGTAGGGGTGATTGTTATGATAATTTTGACTGCCATAGGCTGTGGAATCCTCTTAGTGATTGCAGGGAGTGTGAGAGAATATTGAGGGTGGTATGAGTCACCCATTCGGTTGAATCTGTTTTATTCGACTCTCTCTCGCAATGCCGCCACTATCATGGGAAGGGCGATTGTTGCATCGGCATAAACGGTGACAGCGCGAGCTTCTTCTTTTACCTTTGTCCAGGATTTCGCCTCATCCGGTGTTGCCCCGGAGAGTCCTCCTGAATCAGGTCGATCGGTCGTTATCTGGATGAAGTGGTCAAAACCCTCTTTCATGCTCACAAGCATCGACTGGAGTATGTAGTTTTTGGGCACGCCACCCCCAAGTATTATCACACCGGTCTTTTTAGCATTATAACAGATGTCAATCAATTCAGAGAGATCATCGAATGTGTCCACGCTCAGCTTTTGCGTCTGTTTGTAAAGCCATACGTTGAGTCCGATTATCGAGTCAGAAATAGCCGGACAGAATACCGGAACGTCGCAGTCAACGGCACTTCTGAGAATCGAATCCGGGTCATCTATGCTCTGACCAATAACAGATATGAACTCACGTATTGTGAGCTTGCGGTCAATGTCTTCCAGAACGCCCATCATATGATCTTCCAATACCGTGAAATGCTCTTCCGGTAGAAAAACATCGAATATTCTATTTATTTTCTGATCTCTCAAGATGAGATCATCAGCCTTCTCACTGCCCTTGTAATGATGACCCCCAAGCGATTCAATCATATCATGAACGAGATTTGCGCCGGTGGTTACCAGTACATCGATGTAGCCATCTCTTATCATATCGCTTATGATCTGTCTCATCCCGGCTGGAACGAGAGCTCCGGCAAGCCCAAAGAATTTAGTAGCCCCATCTTCCACCATACCCTCATATATGTCCACAGCTTCTGCAATTCTTCCGGCACCAAGTCCACAACCATCTAAAGCTGAGACGAGCTCATTCGCACTCATGCCAGAGACGATTTTTGCTTGCTTTATCTCTTGAAAGGGAATTTTGGAGTTCATTATAACCTCGCAAATTCAACGGATCTTCATTGGGAAAAAACCCTTTACCGTAAAAAGTTTATGCATCATTACCCCATATAATGATTAGATTTTGTGGGGTCAACATGGAAGATGATCAAGAAGTTGATATAAACCTGGCCGCAAAACAGATTCTTCGATCTAAATATCTCATTGCATCTACCGGTGCGGGGTTCTCAACAGAAAGTGGCATACCCGATTTCAGAGGTCCTGATGGAGTATGGACGAAATATGGTGAACCGAGTATGGACGGTTTCCAGCGCTTTATGGAAGATCCCAGTAGCATGGCTAAGGAACTTATGAAACCCAAAAGGATGAGCATGATCAGGAACTTTCTGGGTAGCAAGCCCAATCCGGGTCACTATGCTCTGGCTGAGCTCGAAGAGATGGGTATATTAAAGTGCCTGATCACACAGAATGTTGATAATCTGCATAGGGCCGCCGGTAATAAAAATGTCCTTGAATTTCACGGTAACGTCTACAGATTGCGTTGTTTAACCTGTAACTCAAGATTTGACCTGACACAGTCGGATGATATTCGTGAGCATCGTTCCCGTTGCAATGGTCGTGTTAAGACAGATGCTGTTATGTTCGGGGAGCCAATTCCTCAGGACGTTCTGAGAAGATCCTTTGAGGAGGCGAAGAGGTGTGACTGTTTGATAGTGGCCGGAACATCAGCGGTTGTTTATCCTGCTGCCAGCTTGCCGGGTATTGCAAAGGAGCAGGGAGCCACCATTATTGAGATAAACGGTGAAGAGACGCATCTGACCTACTCCATCACAGATAATTATATAAAAGGTAAAACAGGCGAGGTTTTACCTCGGATAGTCAAGGAGATAAAGGGCCTTTGATAGGGAAGGGCTACCGCCCTTTCCAAACCTGTGTCCGCCTTCGGCAGGACTAATCGGGCTTTCGCCCGATGATTTATCTGGCCATTTTATAGGGATTGGAATTATTCTTAGCTAAACCCCTTTTAATGCATATAAAACATCTCGCCGTAGATGAGATTAGTCCAGCATAAAACTGGAATGGTAATATTCGACATCTTAAAATTCAAAGTTTTTTCATTTGAGTTACGTCACACAATTGTGAATTTATTAAAAAAGGCTTTATTTTACTTCTTTAAAAAACTTCTTTGGGACATTTTTCTTCTTTTTTTATATTGGAGGGCACTCATTCATTTTTGATGAAAATTTTGGTAGATTTCTACTATATGGTCTTCTTTTTACAAGTTCTCCGAACTTTTTTTCTTATTTTTAAGAATAAAGGTTTAATAATGTTTTATTTGGCTATCAAAAGCTTTATATAGGTTTAATCTCAATGTTAACGTTGTCATGATGAAAGCTTGCAGGATGACAGGAGAAGAACTCCGACATGACAGGCACACGGTGTCACTCTTAACAGATCACATGGTTATTACTCCAAAATATAGGGGTAAAATATTAACTGACGATGTTGCTATGGTTTGTGAAGGTCTTATCAGGAAGACATGCAGGGAGATGGATATTGAGATAATTGATATGGCAATCAATACTGATCATGTTCATCTGTTTATAAAGTATCCGCCAAAGTATTCTGTTAGCTTTATCGCAAAGAAGATCAAAGGCAGGACAAGCAGAATACTGAGGCAGCACTTCCCACATTTGAAAGAATGGTGTCCTGACCATTTATGGGCACCGGGTTGTTTTCATGGTTCAGTAGGCCATGGTTGGGAGTGGTGGAAAATTATATCTTAACTCAGGTTCATTCACCTAAACAAGGGAAAAGTATATAAAATGGCTGGACACCTCCAGCCTGAGAGGTGTCCGATTTTCAATCGGACTAAAGGGGTGTATAAGCACCCCTTGTTTTGATTAACCTTTTATTTAAAAGGTTACTAACAAGCCTGGTACCTATAAGTACGGGGTATAGTGACTTAATACAGGATATTTTCATGTACTATAAAATGAGTATATGTATGGTTGTGTCTGTTATGTTTGGAGATTCAAGATATGTTGTTAGATTAGCTATTATAATACTTCTGCTAACTCTTTTCATTGGTACAGCATCCGCTGAGATATGGTATGTTGATGATGATAGTGGTGCGGATTTTACAAAGATACAGGATGCGATTGATGCTGCGGTTGCAGGCGATACGATTATTGTAAAAGATGGTACGTATCATGAGAATGTGGATGTGTATGAGCGTTTAATAATACGATCTGAGAATGGGTCTGTATCGACAACTGTTATTGCATCAAATCCTGAAGATCATGTTTTCGGAGTATTTGGAAATTATGTGAATATCAGTGGGTTTACGATAGAAGGGGCAACTGGATCATGGATAGCCGGGATTTATCTCAAGGTTGCGTATGACTGCAATATTTCGGGTAACATCGCATCGAACAACAGCTACGGCATCTACCTAGATCGTTTTTCAGGTAACAACAGACTTGTGAGCAACATCGTGAGTGGAAACCACAACGGTATCCGCCTGTATTCTTCATACAACAACACACTCACGGGCAATATGATGTTGGATAATACCCACAGTCTTGGTGTTTATAGTCCTAATCTTTATGATTATTATGGTTCCAGTTATGGCTCCAGTCTCCCTGACTACACTCAAAACATAGACAACACAAACAAAGTAAATGGAAAACCGGTCTATTACTTGGTTGATAAGCAAGATCAGGTAATATCTGACGATGCTGGCTACGTGGGAGTTGTGAATTCCACAAACATTACAGTGAAAGATTTAACGTTAACAGGCAATCGTCAAGGAGTGCTTTTTGTTTACACAAATAATTCAAAGATAGAGAATGTGAATGTATCGAACAACCACAACGGCATCTACCTAGAATCTTCAAGCAACAACACACTCACGGGCAACATCGTGAAGGGCAACAACCACAACGGCATCTACCTAGAATCTTCAAGCAACAACACACTCACGGGCAACATCGCGAATTCGAACAACGGCGACGGCATCTACCTGTTTAAATCAAAAAACAACTCACTTGTGAACAACACCGCGAATTCGAACAATAACTACGGCATCCACCTGTGGAATTCAAGAAACAGTACACTTTTGGAAAACAATATGTCGGGGAATGGCTACAACCTTTATGTTTTAGGTTCAATTCTTTGTGATTATTATGGTTCCAGTTATGGTTCCATTCTTCTTGGCTACACTCAAAACATAGACAACACAAACAAAGTAAATGGAAAACAGGTCTATTACTTGGTTGATAAGCAAGATCAGGTAATACCTGACGATGCTGGCTATGTTGGAGTTGTGAATTCCACAAACATTATAGTGAAAAATTTAACGTTAACAGGCAATCGTCAAGGAGTGCTTTTTGTTTACACAAATAATTCAAAGATAGAGAATGTGAATGTATCGAACAACCACAACGGCATCTACCTAGAATCTTCGAGCAACAACACACTCATGAACAACACCGCGAAGGGCAACAACTGCGGCATCATGCTGCGGTATTCAATCAACAACACAATAGAGGGCAACAATGCAACGAACAACAACTACGGCATCTATCTGGAAAATTCAAGAAACAACACAATCTACAACAACTACTTCAACAACACAAAAAATGCCTTTGATATCAAAAACAACATCTGGAACATCACAAAAACAGCAGGAACAAATATAATCGGTGGGCCTTACTTAGGTGGAAATTACTGGTCGTCAGACTATAAAGGAGCTGATACTGATGGAGACGGCTTGGGTGATACATTGTTCCCGCACAACTCTTCAGGATTAATAACGAACTCCGGAGATTATCACCCGCTGATGAAGACGTGGATACCAACTCCAACACCTACTCCAACCCCAACATCAACTTCAACGCCATCCACACCCGATGAGGAACAACCCGGATTCGAAGCAATATTCGCAATCATTGGACTTTTGGTGATAGCATATCTTGTGAGAAGAAGAAAATAAAAACAAATACCCAACCAACCGCCCCGTGGATGCACCCGAATTCATTCGGGTGTGGCGTGGATGGGGCTTAAACACTTTCACCACACTTACTCAACCTTTATATGTAATTCATACCTACATATTATTAGAAACTGTGATATATATGATTCATTTTAAAGGAATTGATAATAAAAAATTAAGGGATGTTATTGTGTATTTTACCTTTAAAACGAATTATTTGACCTTAATACGTCTTATAAAATTGGTTTATATTGCAGAAATCTATTCTATAAAAAAATTTGGCAGAAGATTGACGGAGGTAGACTTTCTCAACTATCACTATGGCCCTTGGAGTTCTGAGATTAACTCTATAGGAGAGATAATATCTGGTGATGATATCTTAATCGAGTTTGATAGAACTCCTCAAGGTCATGATGCTTCTTTCTTTAAACCGAATGTAGATGAACCTGCTATCAACCTTTCTGAAGAAGATATATCTTTACTAGATGATGTCATAAATGAATGGGGATTCAAAAAGACTGAGGAAATAATCACATTTGTAAAATCTACTTCTTCGTATAAGAATTCTGGATTTGGAGAATTGATAAATTTCGATGAATATATCGATGAGTGTAGATCTGCGCTGGTTGAGAGTGATGATAAAATTCTTTCTGGTGTCCATGAGGCAATAGAAGAATACAAAAAAGGCCTTGGAAAAACCTTTGAAACAAAAGATGAGCTCTTAAGACATCTTCAAAGTTTGTAGATGGTTTTATGGGCTTTACATATCGTACAGAACCCCGATTCGATAAGAATTTTAAGAAACTGACTAAGAAAGACAAGGATTTGAAAGAAAGAGTACTAAGTAAAATCGAAGAGATATGTACAAATCCAACGATAGGAAAGCCTTTGAGAAATGAACTTAGAGGCATGCGAAGAGTTCATATTGGTTCTTATGTGATTATTTATGCAATCATTGGAAATGAGATTATCTTTATGAACTTTGATCATCATGATTTTGTATATAATTGATGATAAAAACAATCACCCAACCTACGGCTCACTTCGTTCACCCAAATTCCGCCTTAGGTGGAGCCTCGCATGCCCTCCAAACGTTATTTAATTCTCGCTTTCAAACTTGGATAGAGAGATTCTGTCAAGTAAGTTTTTTGGTGTGAAAAAGTCAAGCTAAGGATGGTGTTAATATGCAGGTAGATGAGATCATAGATAGCCTCGTTACAATAGTAGGAAGAGAAAATGTTCTTTCTGGCGATGAGATCCCCGAAGAGTATGGACGCGACGAGGCACTCACTCTGAAGCCCTGCTTACCGGAGGTAGTGGTTAAACCAGAAAGCGCAGAAGAGGTATCAAAGATATTGAGTCTTGCTAATTCCTGGAAGATTCCGGTAACACCAAGAGGTGCAGGAACCGGTCTTTCCGGTGGTTGTGTGCCCCTCTATTCAGGCATACTTCTCTCCCTCGAACGAATGAATAAAATCATTGAGATCGATGAGGAAAATAGTGTGGCTGTTATTGAAACAGGTGTTGTTTTGGCAGATTTGTACAAAGCTGTCGAAGCACGTGGACTATACTATCCGATCTATCCGGGAGAGGTGAGTGCCACAATCGGAGGAAATGTCGCTACGAATGCGGGCGGGATGCGGGCGGTGAGGTACGGTGTGACAAGACATTTTGTTCTGGGATTGGAAGCAGTATTGCCCACCGGGGAGATCATAAGCACCGGTGGAAAATATGTGAAAGTTTCAACCGGTTACGACCTAACCCAGCTAATCTGCGGCTCAGAAGGCACCCTAGCAGTGGTAACAAGGATAATACTAAAACTTCTCCCGCGTCCCAGAGCTAAGGCAACTCTTCTTGTTCCTTTCAAGGACGTGAGTGATGCAATCGGAACTGTTCCAATCATACTCAAATCCGGGGTGATCCCGGTAACAATCGAATTTTTGGAAAAATTTGGGCTAATAGGCATGGAGAGCTATACAAAGATGAAAGTTCCCATTGGAAAAGAAGCACGCAGTAAGGCAAGAGCCTATCTGATCATAGTCCTGGAAGAGAAGAGTTCCGAAGCGGCTTTCAAGGATGCCGAACTGATCTCCGATATCTGTATGGAGCATGGAGCAATAGACGTATTCATACCCTCCACCGAAAAAGATGGCCGGGAGCTTCTGGAGCTGAGGGAAAAGGCCTTTTATGCCACAAGGGATGCGGGTGCTTCAGATTTGATCGATGTAGTGGTCCCCCGTGGCGAGATACCGAAATTTTTGGAGAATATACGTGAGATATCTGCAAAATACTCAACAGTGATAGCTGGTGCAGGGCACGCCGGAGATGGAAATTTGCACATGGGAATAATGGTGCGGGATTCCGAGAAGAAGTCAAAGATACTCGAGGATATCTATCGAGCCGGAAGAGATCTTGGGGGGACAATTTCTGCTGAGCATGGTATCGGTTGTGAGAAGAGAAGGTATCTACTAAAGATGGAAGACGAGGTAAAAATTGAGCTTATGAGAAGGATAAAAGAAGCCTTCGATCCAAATAAAATACTGAACCCTGGAAAGATTTTTTAGGGTTGCTTGGGTTCATACAACAACATATTTAATAACCATATACTATCTCTAAGTTATGCTCACCTTCGTTGGTGCCGGGTTGTACGATGAGAAGGATATAACGCTCAAGGGTATGGAAGCGATCAAAGAAGCAGATATCGTTTATGCAGAATTTTACACCTCCCGACTTATGGGAACAACGATAGAGAAGATAGAAGATGCTTATAAAAAGAAGATCATCCTTTTAGAGAGAGAAGATATCGAAGTTGACCCGGATCCTCTTTTAAGAGAGGCGAAATCTTCGAATGTGGTCCTTTTAACCGGAGGCGATCCAATGATTGCAACCACGCATATCGATCTCAGACTCAGGGCTTTTGACGCCGGTATCAAGACTACGGTGGTCCATGCACCATCGATATTTTCGGCAGCATTAGGGCTTTGTGGCCTTCAGAATTACAGATTCGGTAAATCGGCTACTATTGCACCCCCGTATAAAGACCGGCCATCAGAAGTACCGTATGATACAATAAAGATGAATAGTTTTAATGAGCTTCACACGTTACTCTATCTGGACATACCCATGACTATAAATCGCGCTTGTGAAATACTGCTCATTTTGGAAGATAAGAGAGGAGAAGGCCTATTTAATGAGAGGATGATAGTGGGAATTGCGAGGGCAGGGTCCAAAAAACCAACAATTAAGGCAGATTATATAGAGAGGATAAAGGAGTATGATTTTGGGCCACCGTTACATATAATGATCGCTACCGGAAAATTACACTTTATGGAAAACGAGGCGCTTTTAAAGTTTGCAGGCGCTCCTGTGGAGATTATGAAAGAATGAAGAACAAGTTTTTTGATCTCAATGTACATTCTCAGCCAGAAAATTCAAGCTCACAGGCAGAGTTGTGCGAGGTTTCAAAGAGGTATGGTTACTCCGGAATTGCCTTCACAAACCATTCTGATTTTTTTGGAGGCAGGATGGAGATGAATGTTTGGAATTTTGAAGTCTATAACGGTGTCGAGATCGTTTCCAGCGTCTCGAAGTTGAAAGATGAGATCAGGAGATTCAGGCCGAAGGTGACTGTTTTATCTGTTCATGGTGGAGATGAAAGGATAAACAGGATGGCTGTTGAAGACAGAAGAGTTGACATTCTCTGTCATCCGGAAGAGGTCGATGGTCCCGGTTTAAATCATGTACTGGCAAGATCCGCAACGAAGAATGGTGTGGCCATAGAGTTCAATATCGGAGAGATAATACACAACAGGGGCAGGTCCAGATCACGCATCTTATCCTTTATGGCCAAAAATCTGAAACTTGCAAGGAAGTACGATGTTCCAATGGTGCTAACAAGTAGCGCAAATTCCATATACGATCTACGTGCACCACGGGAGATGATGGCGCTTGCAAGTCTCTTTGGAATGACAGGAGAAGAAGCTCTGATTGCGCTGAGTTTAACTCCACAGCAGATAATAAGAGATAATATGTCGAGGTTACCCAATGGTGTGGAGGTTGTGGGATCCCATTGATCGCTTCACCCAAAGATCTCTTCAAGCTGTTCAAGTATAAATGTGGGCATGCGAAACCATCATAAACCTGCAATGGTTCGGAATTGAACCAAACTTTTACAAAGGTTAGGAGTAGATATTGGGCTGGAGGGGGGTCTTGGTCCCTTCATGGCGGGAGATGACTGAAGATAAGAGCGAGTTACCAGAGGAAGATATTGAAGAATATATTGAAGAATATATTGAAGAGTATGCCAGCATTCGCTCTATAGTATCAGAAGCGCTGCCTTTTGAGATCGTATGCGCATTGGGTGGTGTGGTTGCGGGTATAATCCTCTTCGGAATGGTGGATGAGATCGCTTCCATAGCCGGATTGCTCGTGATAGTGCCAGCAGTAATGGGAATGAGGGGGAACATATCCTGCGCTCTGGGGTCCAGATTGGGTTCAGCCATACATATGGGTCTGATAACAAAGATTGAGCGGAACCCGGAACTAACAAACAACATCATCGCTTCATTAACCCTCAGTCTCATCATGGCAATCGTGCTTGGACTGGCGGGTCACTACGTTTCTATCTTCCTCGGATTGCCGAGTCAAGGTCCTCTTATTCTTGTATCAATAGCGGTTATATCCGGATTGGTCTCAGGGATCATCTTGGCGGGTGTTGCAGTGCTTCTAGCCACCGCTGCATTCAGATTTGGAGTTGATCCGGACAATATAGTTACCCCCGCCATTGGAACAATAGGTGATATAGTTACGATGCTTTTGATATTTGCAAGTGCGAAGGTGGTAATATGGCTTTTTATAGTGTAAGGAAGATCGTTGAGAATAGTATCCCGGTGCTTATGTTGACGGCCATGATAAGCATTGCATCAGGGCAGATACTAAGTGTCAATCAAGGTGTGTTGATCGGAGTATTTCCAGTCCTATTGATCTTGATCCCACCGCTGATAAAGGTTGGTGGCGACACCGGAAGCATCCTTGGAGCAAGGCTTTCATCGGCGTTACATCTCGGTTTGATCGACTCAAAACTTGAAAGAAGCTCCGTTATCGAAAATAGCATTATAGCATCGTTTATTATTGGAATTGCAACATGTTTTATACTCGGAATTGCCGTCTGGACAATACAAATAATTTTAAGTATTAATAGTAATATTGGTTTTGTAGCTTTGGTTGCGATAAGCACAATTGCTGGAGCTATACAGATGCTTATTATGTTCAGCATGACGACGGTGATAGCGTTACTCTCACATCGGTTCGGAATGGATCCGGATGATACAGTTATTCCCATAATCACTACTTCTGGTGACTTTTTTGGAATAGCCTGTATCTTCTTAGTCATGCACTTGGTAGGGTTTATATGAGTCAAAAGGAGATAAAGTACCATCCAGAGAATGTAAAAGATCTGTTGAAGGAGATGAAGGACATCTCAGAATTGATGGTGGATCTGAGTTATTCGGCCGTCCTATTTGATAACGAGGATATTGCAGAAGAGGTATTGCGATTGGAAGAGGAGATAGATATACTATTGTATCATGCAAGAATTGCAGCAATGCTTGGTGCAAGAGGGACTGATGAAGCTGAAAAACTGTCGGGAGTGCTCCAGATTGCTTCTGCCACAGAGAATATATCAAATGCTGCAGGAGACATCGCAAAGGTTGCTTTGGCAGACCTGAAACTCCCGGAAGAGTTTAAGGCTCACCTAAAAAAAGCAGAAGAGACTGTTACTAGGGTTAAAGTCAGTCCGGATTCGGATTTTGCCAGTAGAACCTTGAAAGATTTGAAGTTAAAGACCGAGACGGGGATGAGAGTTATAGCGATTCGTAGAGGGCATGAGTGGATATTCGATCCAGATAAAGAGATGATGCTCTTAAGAGAAGACGTATTATTTGCCGAGGGGCCAGATGAAGGCGTACCGCATTTTTATGAACTTGCGAGTGGGGAGGCCTACCCCAAAAAAGAGTTTGAGTCGAAAGCAAAGATAGATGCCCTCGAAGAGGCAGCCGATCTGATTACAGATATGAAGGACACATCCGAGCTGGCTGCAGGTCTCGCTTACTCCGCCGTACTCTTCAACAGTGAAGAGATCGCGTATGAGGTCGAGCTCCTTGAGCAGCAGATGGATGGGATGAGGAGTAAGCTTGAATCACTCGTCCTCGAATCTGCAAAAACGATCGATGATACAGATTCCCTCAGAGGACTTCTGCAACTTGGAACATCCTCAGAAGTGATATCAGATGCTGCATATGAGATTGCAGATATCGTTCTAAGGGACATTGAACTCCATCCAGTCTTTATGCTTGCACTTAGAGAATCCGACGAAGTGATATCGCGGGTGAATGTTGAAGAATCATCAGAGATAGTTGGAAAGACACTAGGAAGCCTGAAACTCGAGACTGAGACGGGCATGTTTGTCCTTGCTATCAGGAGGAGGGACAAGTGGATATATCATCCGAGTGCGAAGACTATAATTGAAGAGGGAGATTCTCTGATCGCGAAAGGGACAAAAAGTGGTGAAGAGTTGCTGATAGCATTGAGTTCGGAGAAGTAAAGGGGGTAGCGAGCGGTTTAAAATAAGGCTAGACAAGAGGTGAATAACATTTTACGGGCCATTGAATCTCGGCTACCCCACACTTCCTCCGGAGGGTGTATAAGCCATGGTCCACTATATATACCTTATGGCCGCAGTTTCTTAATAATTATGGCCATGATCTTAGCACCCAATTATAAGATAACTTTAAGTTATTAAAGGTGGTAATCGGAGTAATGTTTACAAAAAGAGAGATCATTTCGATGAGAGATTTCTCGCGAGAAGAGATTAATTACGTATTGAAAAGAGCCGAAGAGCTAGAGGTTTATGCTCTTGGGAAGAGGTCTGATCTTTTGGGCGGTAAAATAATGGCAAATCTCTTCTTTGAGCCTTCAACAAGGACACGCCTCTCTTTTGAGACTGCTATGAAACGTTTGGGTGGCGAGGTCTTAAATTTAGGATCGGAAGAAGCGAGTTCTATCGTAAAAGGTGAGACACTTGCAGATACCGTGCGTGTCATCTCCAACTACTGCGATGTGCTTGTGCTCAGACACCCAAAACAGGGTGCGGCAAGGATGGCTGCTGAATACTCCTCGGTTCCGGTCATAAATGCTGGAGATGGTGCAGGGCATCATCCAACGCAAACACTTATTGACCTGTATACGATAAGCAGGGAGAGCCATCTGGATGGGATCAACATTGCGTTGGTGGGTGATTTAAAGTACGGGAGGACAGTCCATTCATTAGCATACGCTTTAGCCTTGTATGACACAAATATCTGGCTGGTCTCTCCTGATCAATTGCGCATGCCGGACAGCATTAAAAGCGACTTAAAGAGTCTCGGAATCGAAGTTATTGAGACGAGCGACATAGCGGACGTGATCGATGAAGTAGATGTTTTGTATGTAACAAGAATTCAGAAGGAGAGGTTCCCGGATCCTGCGGAGTATCGTAAGGTTGCAGATTCATATCGCATCTCTATAGACCTGCTCAAAGAAGCAAAGGAAAATTTGATAATTATGCATCCACTTCCGAGGGTGACCGAAATTGATGTCGAAGTCGATTCCTCGAAATATGCCAAGTATTTCAAACAGACCTTCTATGGCGTACCGATAAGAATGGCATTGTTGACTCTGCTTCTGGAGGGAAGAGATGAACAATAGGGAGCTCAGGATAGAGGCAATTCGTAGTGGAACCGTCATTGACCACATCATGGCAGGCCATGCATTGCAGGTCTTGAATATCCTGGGAATCGCCGGGAGATCTGACGCTGTTGTATCGGTAGCAATGAATGTTCCTAGTGAAAGGGTGGGTACAAAGGACATCGTAAAAGTTGAAGAGCGGGAGTTGATAACCGATGAGGTTAACAAGATAGCGTTGATCGCCCCCAATGCCACGATAAATATCATCCGCGATTACGAGGTCATAGAAAAGAATGTTGTGCACCTGCCGGATCTGATTGAAGGCATCATAAGCTGCCCAAATCCAGATTGTATCTCGAATACCAGAGAACCAATTCTATCGAGCTTCATTGTGCATAAACGAGAACCACTCCAATTCCGTTGTTACTACTGTGAGGGGCTTGTAGAGAATGTAGCTGATTACCTTCTTTTGTAGAAGAAATTTAAATTATCACTATCTCCGCTCCAATTTTGCATTTTCCGCTGAAATTTTGTTCAAGTGCTCTACAATCTCAACGCTTGATAACTCTTCTGGCCAAATCACATAGTCGGTCAGCTTTTCTTCCCTCAGCCTGCTGGATTGTTCTATAGTATGCACTACCGAGATGACATAACAATTGGGATTAATATCTTTGATTCTTCTCAAACATAGATACTCTTCGTGCTCGTCTGGTATCGTAACAATCACCGTTTCAGCCTCCTCGATACCTGCTTTGAAGAGCACGGTCCTATCAGCCCCGTCACCGTATACTACGTCCGTTCCGGTCACCTTTAGCTCCTCTACTACAGCCATATTGTTATCTATAACAATCAGGGATTTTTCCTGTATCTTGAGTAAATTTGTTATGAGGGCCGAGTTACGACCGTAGCCAACAACGATGGTATGTTTGCTAAGTGCGTGTTTTTTCTCTTCTTCTCTTGTCAGTAATCTGAGTACAAATGGGGTTGAGATTGCCGTAAATATCGACATTATCACAACTGAGACGAGTATCTGTTGATCAAAGATCCGGAACTCAAGTCCGATGGCTGCAGCTGCAAGAGTGGCACTCAGTTGTGGCCAAAATGTGATCCCAAGAATGATGCCTTTCTTTATGCCAAGACCTTCGGTTTCTGCAAATATCAGCCCTCCAAGGATCTTACAAAGCATCAACATCCCGATTATCGATGCTGTTATAACGATGTTTTCGATGCTTGAGAGAATTCCAATATCAAGTTCCATCCCAAGCACAATAAAGAAGATAGGTATGAAGAAGCCATGACCGAAGCCATACAGCTTCGAAAATGTCCTCTCATTGATGTACTCTCCCATAACAATTCCTACCAGAAATGAGATCACGATTCCGTGGAGGTTTATCAGCTCCCCTATTCCAACCATTGCCAAAAGTACAGTCAGCACAAACCTCAAATCGGTCTCTTCTGGTTTTCTTCTCAAAAGAGAGAAAAATTTTTGGGCTATTCTTGGGATAACATAGATTATCAGGAGAATAAGAAAGAGAGAACCGGTGATAAATAGGATATTTGAATATAACCCTTTATCAAGCTGAATGATAAAAGCGAGGGCGAATAAACTTGTGCCGTCCATAATAATGATAGCAGGAAAGATGAAATGCCCAAATTCTTCCCTCAAAAATGAGGAGGATTGGACCATGGGAATTATCTCTGCTACCGAAGAGGACATCATTATCGTTCCGATCAAGAGGCTTGCAGGCATTGGGTAGCCCAGAATCCTGCCCAATAAGAATCCCCCAATAAAGCATATGCTTGCAGAGACTGTGCTAAATTTTATCGACTTATTAATATTTTTCAGCCCCGTCTCATGGATCTCCAGTCCTGCAATGAAGACCAGCATGAAAAGCCCTATATCAGCGATAAAATCGAAGGCTGGATGGGTATTAAAACCCAAAACAAAAGGACCCAGCATAATTCCTGCGAGTATATAAAACGGAACGTAAGTGACTTTCAACCGTCTGAAAAGCTCCGGAATTGTGAAAGCTATGATGAGGATGATGACAAAAGCATGTATCGGATCAATTTCAACCATATAATCTAATTTTACTTTTATTACGCCATCATATATAATTCTCTCTACGGTCTGATTATCTGGTCATAACTCACGTTTGCCCTGACAATGCTCGGAAGATCCCCCCAGGTACCTATACGATCTCCACAGATGATCAGAACACCATCCACGCCATCAACCTCTTTTAAATTCTCAATTGCGCAATCTATAGAATCTACATCGGTCACAATATTACCTATGGCTGTAGCAGACGAATCTGCAAGAGAGGTATTTCTGGAAACAACAGTCACAGCATCGGCATTTCCAAAGCTTATAGAAGGGCCGATCTTCCCGGAGGATGTGCAGATACCGAGAATCAAATTTCTGGGTTCAATCCTGAAGGCAAAATCTTTAATCTCACCGGCATAGATCCCCACAAGTACAGGTCTTTCATTTATCATCGCAATATCGCCACCGTTGTCAACGATGGCATCTGTAGCACCAGCATCGATCATCGCTTCAACAGCCAATTGTGAGATGGTTCCGGCAACCGCAGACATGGGGCCTATCCCTACCTTTGCACTTGCATCGGTCATCCTCTTGACGATCTCAGGGGCATTCTTTGACTGTGGATAGGGCTCGAGAGTCGTTTTAAAGAAGGGGTCTTCTGCTATAAAGTGCTCCAATTCTCTTCTGTGGAGTACTATTGCCTCTTTTGCTACATCGATATATTCTTCTTCTGCGATTATCGTCAAAACTGTCTCTTTTATCTGGAATTTTGTCTTCACTTCAATATAGATATAACCGACCTTTTACAATAAATAAATTTCATTTTGAAGAAGAAAACTCCCGATGAGATCGATATAGAAAAAAGAAGGGTGAAGAAGACAGAATACTATATTTAGAGAGAATTTAAGGAGGTGATAAAGAGATGGGTTTATTTGCAAAAGAAGGTGAGTATGGGAGACAACTGAGATGGGGTAGATTATTTGGATTGTTCATTTTATTCATAATACTGTTTATACTTCTATTTTCAATGTTCGTCATAATCAGTGCCGGTGAGGTTGGTGTAAAATTTGATCCATTCCGTGGTGGTGTCCAGTCAGAGGAGTTTACAGAGGGATTTCATTTTAAGGCGCCGTGGGTACGTGTAGACAGGTACAACATCAAGACACATGACTATACTATGAGTAGATTGGTGGAAGAAGGACAGGAGAAAAGAGACGACAGAATAAGAACCGTGACAAAAGAAGGTCTTTACGTAGATCTGGACCTGACAATCCTTTACAAGATCAATCCGATGAAGGCTGACGAGATAAGAAAAAGCATCGGTGTGGATGGTCAGTATCAAAAGATAGTTGTGAGACCAACGGTTCGAAACAGTGTGAGGGAAGTGATCAGCAACTACGATGCAGGGGATATTTATGGCGAAAAGAGACCTGTAGTAGAGCAGGAGATGTATAATAGGATATCTGATCAGCTGAGTGCCAGAGATGTCATTGTCGAAGGAGTGCTTTTAAGGGACGTTGGATTGCCATCAGAGCTTACAAAATCGATAGAAGAGAAGAAGACAGCTGAGCAACAAGCACTGAGAATGGAGTATATTCTACAGCAAGAAAGACTGGAAAAAGAGCGAAAAATCATAGAAGCCGAAGGGATTACCAAGGCTAACGATATCATCGCAGGAAGTCTAACAAGGAACTACCTGACATGGTACTGGATCGACAACCTGGATACTCATGAGAGTGTGATTTACGTGCCTGTAGGAGAGGGAGGAGTTCCGCTGTTTAAAGAAGTCTCCGAAGTTCCGTAGACTTCTTGAGCGAATGTATCATGACCGGTATCGCCTTTATCTTATTTTGCTCGCACATTTCTAAATCAAAAATAATATATAGCATAAACATAAAGAGCATGAATCATAGGTCTGTTATACTTTAAGCACGGCTCAATGGACAAATAGAACCGATTTTTATTTCTTAAAACTCCAATATTATTTTTTGTGGTACATGGGTTTCACATATGCATAAAGTTTATATAGTATTAATGGAAATAAGGTCACTAGAGGGATAACAATTATGGATCAAGACGAAAAATTGGTTAGAGCACCTGGTAGAATAACCACACAACAGAGTGAATTTCTCGAAGGGGAGGTCAGAAGTGGCAGGTTTGCCTCGGTGAGCGAAGCTCTCAGAGCAAGTATAAATGCTTATGGGCAGCAGATATTAAGGGACGAAGTTTACCTTATAGGCGAAGCTTTGATGGGTGATGAGCCGGAACTAGCGCACATCGATCTTATGATAGGGGATAAAAAAGGCCAGATAGGGTTAGCATTTGCGAACAGCATAAGCCAATTATCAGTAGGCCACACACCCCTACTTGCAGTGGTGAGACCCAACCTACCATGCAAACCTTACACGCTTGTGGTACCCAAGGTGACTATCAAGGACATGGAGGACACGGGTAAGATCTTTGGTCCTGCACAAGCAGCAGTGGCAAAAGCGATAGCCGATTCCGTCGAAGAGGGAGTCATACCGAAAGAGAGTGTTGAAGACCTCGTAGCTATTGTAAGTGTCTTTATCCATCCTGAAGCAAAAGATTACAATAAAATTTTTAGGTATAATTATGGTGCGACCAAATTAGCTCTTAAACGGGCAATGGAAGGATTTCCATCTGTTGATAAGGTCCTTTATGAGAAGGACAGGTCCACTCACCCTGTGATGGGATTTAAAGTGACACGTCTGTGGGATCCACCATACCTCCAGGTTGCCCTAGATATAACAGAATGGGAAAAAGTAAGCAGAGTTCTGAAGGATTTGCCCAAGAATGATCACTTGATCATAGAAGTGGGCACACCACTGGTGAAGAGGTTTGGTATTGAGGTGATAAACAAGATAAGAGAGGTACGCCCGGACACTTTTATCATCGCCGATCTGAAGATACTGGACACCGGAAACCTGGAAGCCAGAATGGCATCTGATTATGCTGCTGACGCCGTGGTGATCTCCGGGCTGGCACCTATACCAACCATAGAAAAGGCGATTGAAGAGGCAAATAAAACTGGCATATATTCTGTAATCGACATGTTAAACGTCTCCAATCCGATAGACCTCCTAAAAAAATTGAGTGTGAAACCGGGAGTTGTCGAGCTGCACAGGGCGATAGACGCAGAACTTGCCGGGAGTGAACACAAGTGGGGAGACATCTCAAAGATTAGAGAGATAGACGAAAAGATTGTTGTTGCGGTCGCTGGAGGAATCAGGGTTGATAATGCTCCTGAAGCGTTGAAATCCGGCGCCAATATCCTAGTAGTCGGGCGGGCGATAACCAATGCCAAGGACATTGAAGGGGCTGCAAGAAGATTCCTGTCGCTGATGAAAGAAGAGATAGATCAGTTCAGAGTGATGACGGACTTCTGATGTGAGAGTGAGAACGGTAACGATGTTAAGGGCAATGGGGGTAGGTTATACATAGACCGTTAAAACCCTTAAACCTTACATCAACAGAAAGGCCACTCCGATAAATATCAGGATCAAGTGCAGTGCTGCCAGCCATGCCATAACTCCAGAAATAATCAGTTTGATCGAGGGTAATCCACCACCTCCTCTGACTCTACCAATACCCTCTATGGAACTACTCCACTTCTCTTCAAAATCATCTATACTCTCCTTAAAAGTGTACATGTTGGTTGATATAGTGCCAAGGCTCTTTCCAAGCTCCCTGAAAGATCTGCCAACAAGCGGCAAAGAACCACCAATATCAAAAAATATTCTCGACACACCATCTATAATAGGTGTCGATGTCCCCAGAAATTCACTGGCGTTGTGTACCGTGCTGTTTAAGGTGTCTGCTGTTTCAGCAAAATTATCAAGACTACCGACTATTCCAAAAAGAGCGCTCCTGCGAATTGAGAGATAACCGAATATTACAGCCAGGATACCGACAGAACCAAAAACAATCAAGAATATTGCAAGGATATCAACAAATGTCATTTTATCAACCTTCCAACCGCAAAATAACTTGAAAACGATCTAATGAGAGTAAATCAACAGATGAGCCAATTTGCTTACAGAATAAGTAATTCCGGGCAAGATAAAGGTTGTGATTGGTTGAAGTAAATATAATATATTGGATATAATAATTAAAAATGGAGGAGACCAACCCCTTTGTTTCTACTGGAGGTTTTGGTGGGTGGTGGTACAAGATTTTAAGTGAGCATGGTACAGGAGGTTTTTGTCGGGGGTTGTAATTGAACTTTTTGTGGGTGGTGGTAATGGAGGTTTATGCGAGTTGTGAGCGGACCAGCAAAAAACAGTCATCTCACAGTTGCTTCATAACTTTAAAGCAAGCATACTTGCAAGTTTAATTGCCCGTCCATAACTGTCACTTGCTCTTGATGTGTCGATAAAGACTTTATCCATCAAAATGGGGGCTCCAAAACCCATGCCACCACCAAGTAGCACCAGTGTTCTGAAGATCAGGTTTCCAGATATTCCATCCGGTGCGATAATGATGTTTGATTCTTTTACAGCGTCCTCAATCAAGATCTGGTGGTGTTTTGCACAGATACCCATTCCGGTAACTTTCTGTACAATTAGCTCGGCCTCTTCTAAACTCCTGTCCACAACTTCACTGCGGCCTACATCACCGAACCTGCCTCCAGACAGAACTCCGACCTTTGCCTCGAGGTCGAATCTCTTTAAAAGCTCGCTTCCGAGCCTGATGATCTCGATCTTTTCTTCTGCGCTCTTCCCCTCGTCAATACCAACAGGAGAAAGGAAGAAGGTGTCCTTAGAAGTGGTCTGTAATAGCGCCATTCTGTAGATCTTTTCCAGATTCGTCTGTGTTTTTAGCTGATTTAAAGTCTCCGAAGCTCGCAGATTTCCCCTCACCGCCGCATCTATCTCTCCTTCAACAAGCAGGCTGATAAGTTCTTTTTCTGGACTCTTCGTATCGATTATTTCGATATCAGTTCCGGTTGAAGAAATCTTCTCTTCATCTCCAACAAGCACAATATCTGCAAAATCTTCTGCGTCTATTGCATAAAAAATGACGTTCTCATGGGGATAATCGACACCGATTCCCACTCGGACTATACTACCTTTTGTGATGGTATCAATTTTTCTTTGCAGATTCATTTCATCCCTTGCATTTATAAGGTTAAGTTAACTACCATAATTCTTTAATTTGGACTATATCCAAAACCATTTAAGTCGTTAGCTATATAAAATATGTTAATTTGAAAGGTTTTGAAGTGTATACAAGGTGAATAATGATCGAACTCATTTGGTATGGAATCGCTCTTTTTCAGGTCCATATCAATCCACGGATTCCCCCTAAATGGCAACGAAAGTTGGCTGAAAGAAGGGTGATTCGCCAGATTCAACGTGCCTACAAGGATGTCCCCTATTACCGGAAGAGGTATGATGAAGCAGGGGTGGATATCAGTTCCATACGCCATATAGAAGACTTAAAAAAGCTTCCGTGTATCACCAAAGAAGAGGTCCGACAAAATTTTCCGGAAGGCATGCTTGCAGATGGAGTTGATATTGACAGATGCCATTATTCGGCAACAGCAGGATCCACTGGTAAACCACTCTCATTCATATTTTCTAAAGCAACGTTTGCTTTCTATATTCTTACCAGTGTACGAGTCTATACAATGATTGGATATAGGCCATGGCATAAAATGTGCTACATCAAATACACAGCTGTGGATGCTGCCCCCCACCTCAATATGGGTCCATTCTTCCGACAGAGCCATATCTCCTCCAATATCCCGGTGGAAGAGCAGATCGCCCGTCTCAGGGAAGAAAAACCGGATCTACTTATAGGCTATTCATCCAGCATCTCGGAGATTGCCCGGTATATAACGCCAGAAGATAGGAAGCACTTTCGTCCCAAATTTATCTCTGTCAATTCAGGGATGTCAACTCAGGAGGAGCGCAAATACATTTCGAGTGTCTTTGACTGCCCGGTCTATGACGAATACTCAACAGAAGAGACCTGGATGATCTCTTCCCAGTGCCATCATAACAATTACCACCTATTTACTGACAATGTATGGGTGGAATTTCTGGATGAGGAAGGAAATGATGTAACTTCAGATAAGACAGGCGAGATAGTTCTCACCACCATGCGCAGCCCAGCCATGCCGTTCATACGATACAGGATCGGAGACTTGGGGAGGCCTAGCGACCGTACCTGTCCTTGTGGTCGAAGCTTTCCCTTGATGGAATCGCTTGAGGGGCGCTCCAACGATTCTTTCATCTTACCAAGTGGTAGATTTATCTCACCATCCAAAATCCATACAGTGTTTTACCCCTTTATAAAAAAATACCCCAATACGATAGAGCAATTCAAAGTCATTCAGAAGGAAAAAGGGCTGATTGTCATCCAACTTGTGAAGGGCAAAGAGTACAGTGAAGACCGCTTCAAGGAAGTGATAGACAGGTTACATGAAATCTTTGATGAACCTGTGACAATAACAGTAGAGATGGTGGAGGAGATCCCTAAGAAATATATCAAACGTAAAGCTATTGAATCGTGGGTAGAAAAATCGAGGTGATATGAAGGGAGTGAGGAAATGGCTGATACTGTCTCTAACGGTTAGTGTAATAGCCATAATTGTAGTCTTATCTGTTACCATGACCGAAGAAACGGTAGATAGTCTTGCTAAAATCCGTCCAGAATACCTTCTTTTGGCTGTTGTTGCTCGTGCCATGTGCTGGGTAGCCATGGGATCACGTATAAAAATCTTAAGCAGGGTGGTTGGCTGTAAAATAAGTTTGCTACAGTCCATAAAAATTGTACTGCCCGGAACTTTTGCCGCTGGTGTTACTCCTTCATATATCGGTGGGGAACCGGTTAGGATTTATCTCTTGAGTAAGAAGGGCCTGTCTATTGGAGATGCAGCGGCAGTTGATTTAGGTGGAATGATATTGAATGGATTGGTAGTAGCGATGATGCTTCCATTTGCCTGGTTCATATTTAGAGATACGATCAGACCAAACTTCGTCCTATCATCTGTCTTTTTATTTGTTGGGATATTATTTGGTCTTGCTTGGGGATTTGGTATATATGGTATGCTATACCCGGAACAACTTAAAAAACTCCTTGATCGTCTCGGAAGATCTAAACTTATCAGTGAGATAACCTTTGGTAGATCAGAGCAGATTATCAGTAGAGTTGTTATTGAATTTGATAATTTTCGTAATGGTTTGCTAAGGTTTGTTAGAGAGGGCCGAAGAGAATTAATATTGGGACTACTCTGGACGATGGCATATTGGTTCTTCCTGATAATACTACCGTCTATTATTTTGTTGGGCATGAATCTGGATCCAATGTGGGTACCATCTATGGCAGCTCAGGTGATACTTATGACCATCGTTATGATTCCAATAGCACCAGGTGGTAGCGGAATTGCCGAGATCGGTGCTGCATCACTCTACTCTGTCGTCCTGCCTGCAGATGGTATACAGTTGCTGGGTGTATTTGTGGCGATATGGAGGTTTGTGGAGCATTACATACCTTTGCTGATTGGGGGACTGGTCAGTTTGAAAGTGATGCGGGAGATAGACCTGAATAAATTGATCGAAGGATGAAGCTCATTGTTGTATTTGGATAGACATTTTGAGAATTTATATAGATGATGAAAGACATATAAATAAAAGAGATAGAAAAATTCTGGAGTTCTGATATCAATGAGTGGGGGGCTCTTTGAACAGATATATTAAAAGTGATAACTATGGAAGATGATTTGGCACATCCGCTTAAACCGTACGATAAACTGATAATTAATGTTGCTCTTACCGGAATGGTACCTACAAAGAAAGACTCGCCTTTTGTTCCGACTACCGTTGATGAGATCATAGAGGATGCGATCAAGTGTGCCTCAGTAGGTGCAAGTATCCTTCATATCCATGCTCGTGATAGTGACGAGGCGCCAACATATAAAGCAGAGGCCTACGCAGAAATAATCGAAGGTATCAGAAGTAAATGCCCTGACGTTATCATATGCGTAACAACCAGTGGTAGGACATATGGAGAATTTGAGAAACGTTCTGAGGTTCTAGAACTTCGTGATCATGTTAAACCGGATATGGCAAGTTTGACTCTCGGTTCTATCAACTTTCCTGACCAGACCAGTATTAATGAACCGGAAACGATACTTCGATTGGCAAAAAAGATGAAATCCGTAGGGATAAAACCCGAACTCGAAGTCTTTGATACCGGAATGATAAATACTGCAAGATATCTCTACCGCAAGGGAGTTATTGAGCCCCCATTCTATTTTAATATCTTATTCGGATCGATATATGCAACACAAGCAAGAATGTCAGATCTCTGTTATCTGGTAAGTCAATTACCACAGGGATCTATTTGGGCAGGTGCAGGAATTGGGATTTTTCAATTGATCATCAATAGTGCATCAGTTATAATGGGTGGTAATGTTAGAACTGGTATTGAAGACAATATCTGGTATGATCATGAAAAGACGGAGTTGACAACCAACGTAAAAACGATTCAGAGGGTTTGCGAGATTGCTGCAATAATCGGACGTGAGATAGCAACACCGTCAGAAACAAGAAAGATGTTGGGATTTGTTTAGGTTAAAAATAGTGTAGGAATTGATATTAATATGATTAGAAGGGCGGAAGAATCCGATATTGAGAGAATATTGAGTGTATTATCCTGCTATAATTTCAAAGTACTGAATCCTGTTGACGATTCCCCCATTGATGATGAAAGTGAAGAACTGATAACACTCTACAATGGTGCAAGTGAATTAAACCTTGATAAAGGGTTCGTTGCGGAATATGAAGGGAAAATTGTTGGTTTTTCACATTACAAACGACACGAAGACGGTAAAGCAAAGACGACGTTACTCACCGTCATGCCAAAATATAGGAAACATGGATTCGGTAAGAAACTTCAGATTGCCCGGATGAAGGACGCATACGATAATGGATATGAGATCCTTATGACATTCACAGAGAATCCCAAAGCATCAAAGTGGTATGTCAAACATTTTGGATATCAGGTAATAGGAACAGATGTCTGTTATCACCGTCTACATTTTATACCGCTGAGCAATCGGATTATATGGGGCGTTCATTATGGTATATATGGGTATGATAAAGTAGATGTGTTGGAATGTGATCTGGGTGAATTTTTTATGAATGCGACATCATCTTTTTAGCACAAACTACCACCCAAGGAGTCGTTCGAAGAATTCCGTGATTGGAGTTACTATTGTGCTCACTATCTCAGGAAGATAAATGTCGGATTCTTCTTCCTGGGATTCGGATGTTGGTGAAATAACAACAGTAGGTGTTAACGTTTGATTGAGAGTTGGTTCAATTGTTGGCGTGGATGTTGGAGTTGGTGTAGCCGTTGGAGTGGCTGTCGGAGTTGGGGTGGGTATTGGTGTAGGAGTTGGTGGGGTTATAGGTGTTGGCGTGGGTGTAGGTATCGGTTTTGCTCTCACCTTATTTGAGAAATCGCTTTCACCAACGTCATTTACTGCCTTAACCATGTAGTAGTGACTTCTCCTATTTTTTATATTGTCACTGTCATTAAAGGTGGCCCAATCGGATGATATAATGGCGTGAAGAGTCCGTGTTTGATGGGATAGCCGTCTATAGATCGTGTAACTGGTCACCTTTGAACCACCATCATTTGACGAGGGGTCCCAAGCGATTTCTATATAATCATGGCCAACATCCGTTATTGTTAGATTTGTTGGTGGAGATGGAGCTGATGCTGATGTCTTAAAAAAGATATCATCTCCGTAACTTATTCCATCAAAATTCAATGCACATGCTCTGAAGTGATAAGTTGTTCCAGGACTCAAACCAGTGATATCTTCACGAAATGAACCTGGCGATGACATGGATATATTAGCGGTTGAGCATCCATAATATTTCGTTAAGCCATATTCAAACCAAACCTGGCAATCTTCTTGATATTGAAAATCAGAAGGAACGCCTGTTGAATCAAGATTACCATTCAAAATAGCAGTTGAAGTTGTAATACAAGAGGCATTATCAGTCGTTGCTAGGGGTTTACCAGCTTTTACTAACCTTAATGAAGCAGCATTGTCCGATGCATCAACCACCACAATAACTGATAAAACCAATCCCATAAATATGAGTATTGCAAGAATTTTTTTCATGTGTAGATATACCAATGTATCTTATTTTGTATATATTTTTTGTTAGTCACTATACACCATATCTAACAAAACCTTGCAAAGCATGTTCCAACTCTGGAGGTTGAGTTATTAATCACCGTAAAATTTAATATTTATTTATGGCATAATTTATATGGGGTAAGAAAATGATATGTGACATCTGTGGAAAAGAGTTAGAAACTGAGGTTAGATCAGTATCTACAGATAGCATAATAACGTGTGATAGGTGCACACGGTGGGCTAAAAAGATAAGCGATGATTATGTGATGGGCTTTGGAAACTCAAGAGGACAGGGATAAATTCCACACTTTTTTGTAACGTCTCTTGGATAAAGTGCTCCAATAGTTGCTTGGGTTAAGTGAGCAACTGCCATCTGACTATCTGCTGTACGCACAAATCCATCAAGAGTAAGAGATTCCACGTAAAATGAGAGGATCCACATAACACAGTATGATATCATAACGTGGCTTCATTACAATATTACTCCCATATCCATAGTTCCGATTGATCAGGAGTGCTAATATTTTCCGGTCAGCTTTCTTATTCCTCGATGTATCCCATGCATACCGAAGCTGCCTCCAAGATATGTCATTGGACAACGTCCGGTAATGCATTCTATTTGAGACTCGCTACATCTCTTTTCTACTTCTGGCGTCTCAGTCCTAAAATGTATCCAAATGTTTTTGATACCTTTATCTTCCACTTCTTGCATCACCTTCGCAGGCTCGATCTTCGTCACTCCGATTACTGCACCATCCACACCTTGCGGAAGCTCGGAGACACTATTTAAGGTACCATCATCTGGCTTATCAGAGATATCAACAACATGGACCTTCTTTTCCCTTTTGGTCAGTTCTTTTATTGTCCACTTCATTGCCGGTTTTGTCTTATCAGTAACCACCACAAAACTATTGGCATCCCAGAAAGATTCTTGCTCGGTTGACATTTTTTTCACCCCACCTATATTCCGGTATGCAATTATTGGTATTGTTACATCTTATAAGCTTTATGGATCCCTGAAGATTTTCGTCTCTGTACTCATAGGGGTACATCATTGCTTAATATAAAAGCTCAGTCCTTGTTTTTCTTCATTGACATAGAGAATAGGGAAGGTATGTGAGATATATTTTACGGAAGCCGAAGTTAAAAGACATAACCTTCATAAAACTCTTCAAGAAATGGATTCTTTTCATGTTCTTCTAATATTTTTCCCATTTTTAATTCATGTGAGAAATAGTTGGTCAGGCTTGTTTTACCGGCGCCTACACATCCCTCGAAGCTTATTATTTTTGTCATTTGGATTACCGTTCTTATTTTTTGACCTCGTTTTAGAACACGCAAAAATTGATATTAATAAAGCTAAAATTGAAAAGATAACAGTGAAATAAGCCCAACAGGGGAGGGTTTCTTCTACTCCTTGAGTGGAACTAACAAGTATAGACAGGGCAGCAACTAAAACAGCTATAGCAGTGAAGATTATTCCTATCGATGTATCAAGTTTTGTTTCAAATCGGTTTGTTCTTTTTTCAATTTCGTCAATCCGTTGTGCTGCCTCGGTAAATAAAGCACTTTTCAACCAATAATCATAATCATCAAGATCCTTACGGCGTGGTGGTCGAGGGAATTTTTTACTCTCTTCCTTAAAAGTGGTAGTCTTGGCAAAATCGATCGTAGCAAGTTTTTCCCCTTTCTTAATTATAACAGCTTCGTCTGATAGATTATATATTGGACAAAAGAGGTGACCGAACCAACCTGGATCAACTTGAGGGCCACCAACCCAGAGTAAACCTTTATAAGCCCATTTTACCCTTATGTTCCAACGACCGATAAGGAATCGGGGGATGTTAACTATTTCTCTTGTTTTGATTATAGCAACCTGAAAAGGGGGTATGACTATCTTATCATTTTTTTTGTTCAACTCTTCCATTATTCCTCCAAGAGCGTATTTATCCCCTACCGTCAGCTGGTATGAGGCGGCTTTTAAATTTTTTTTGTCAAATGGATAGATTAACTTAAATTCTTTTACATATCTCTCGATTTCATCGCTCAAAAGTATTCCTGGCTCCCCGTTTGGGTCCTTTGCAGGATCAGGAAATTTTTCCAGAATATCATCTATAGATAAATGTTCCTCTATTTCCTCCAAAGAATATCTATTTAAAAGTTCATCCAAAGAGAGTTTCTTCAATTTTTCTGGGTTGACTTTGTTCATACTCTACCACCATAGTACTTGTTCTTCTATCAATAAGTTCTTGGTCTGTTGGTCCAGTCCCAACAAAATCTATTTTTATCCCTATCTCCAATTCTAACCACGAGATAAACTCTTTAGTTTTTTGTGTTAACCCACTATAATCCTTCACACCTTTATTTTTATAATCTAAATAATCTACCCCCATCAAGGCTATTTCAGTTGGCCTGTTTACGGAGATGGCCTTTTTCACGATATCAAGATCGAATCTTGCTACCCTACGTAGTTTTTTGGTTACTGATGTGAATTCTTGAATTTCATAGGGATAACCACTTTCGCACTGGATAGTTTTCCAGTTAATTTCTTTTGGAAGGGGACCTGAGTTCCCACTTACTCTGATTGGAAATGTCCGTATCACCATAACAATATCAGAAACCACTAACGGACTTATTCCGACTTCACTCAAAAACCCTGAAACTGTAGTATCTCTACTGGTGGCATAGGGGTAATAAGGGCTATGGTATAAAGACAAGCCAAACCCTTGTGTTCCTTCAATGACAATTTTTTTACCATTCAAATGATGATTCATTACGTTTTGAGAAACACAAGTTAGATACGGCTTTAATTCGGGGACATCCCTAGCTAACTTAAAATCACCCCCTCTTAAAACCCGATTGGCAACAGCAATACCTGTGCCTGTGCATGTAGAGCCAATTCTCTTGTTAAGTTCCAATTCCTCTTCTTTTTGGTTATACTCTTCATTTATAATAGCTGCATTAGAATCTATTCCCAATCTATCTGGACTTAGGTCGAATGTGTCTATCTCCTCAAATAAAAGATCGAGGTCTATAAGGCAACCTGCTGCAAGGAGCAGTTTCGTATTATCATTTACTACTCCTGCAGGGACGGATCTAAGTACTATCTGTCCATGATTTATGGTAATAGTATGCCCTGAGTTCGGCCCTCCACATCTAACCGCTACATCAAATCCTTTTTCACGGCACATATAGGCCGTTATTTTACCTTTTCCTTCAGATCCAAACTGTCCACCCACAACTACTTTAACAGGCAAAGCTACTCACCTATACATAAATGAAGATCTGCCATTTTAAACTTTGGCATAGGTTTAAGATTTGGTATAATCAGATACCTTTCCTCTTCATTTCCTAAAGCTTCATAATCCCCTGCAAGATAAAAATATCCAACCAAAGCAGAGGTCAAAGCATCAAGCTCATCGTGAATTATTTTTCCCTCTTTTAAAGAGGTGATAATTAATCCTATATCTTTTAAACCGGTTTCCAACGCTTCTATATCAACACGTTTTCTTGGTATCTGCAAAACATCTTGAGCGGCACCTGGGTAGCTTTCTATCACCTCGAATCCTTGTTCTTCAAATGTTTTTGCAAGTCCTATACCCCTCATAGTCAGTTTTTGCATGCTCTTGATTAGGCATGGATACACATTTATTCCCCTTTTTTTAAGTATCCTTTCACATTCACGGGTGATTCCATACTTTCTACATTCACAGGAATCGTCTGAACAATCCCTTCCCTTAGGAAGACCAAGTGGTGAATCTATTGATATAATCGTTGGTTGTGCTTTTATTGTTTTAGAAATAATCTCTTGGTTAGTTTTTAACACTTCTGTATGTGCTTTATTTCCTTGAAGGATGCAAAAACCGGAATTTCTCTCTTCTGATCCTGATAGATCTATTCCAACTGATAATGGACCGATATTTCTATTTCTTACCTTTTTAATCAAACGATCTAAATCGATATCAACCCTCTTTATTTTCTGGCGATCTGCATCCAATATCCACTTATCATCCAAGAAAATTTTTAGAAAGTCATCAGAAAAACGATGCGTAACGACTTTAGGTATGGTGAAGAGAGGAGATATATCAAGAAAGTTGTCTAATTTCCTATTTAATTGGTCTCCATTTTTTTGTTGAATTAGCTTTTGCTGACAGGGATCCCCATTCATTCTGATTTCAAATTCTTTAATCTTGCGCTCGTAGCATTCATTCATGATACTTTGTAAATTGACCACATCATAAATATTGTATAAAAGAAGCTTCTCCAAAGCATGGTCATCTCCTCTAAGAAATTTATTCCAGAGTAATACAGCTTCCCTACCATTGACTTCTTGAAGATGATCTGGTCTATTTATCCCCAGTTTCTTTTCGATTTCTTTTAGAGGTCCTGTTATCCCAAGACTTCTTAAAAGATATCTCAAATCGATATGTATGGGTGGTATTTTAGCTTCTGGAAATCTCTTTTTAATAAAAGGTATATCAAACAACTTCCCGTTAAAAGTTACAACTACCTCATAATCCTGTAAATAATCCAATACTTCTTTTAAATTATATCCATCCATGAAAATTTTGATTTTTCGTCCATCAAAAGTTCCAATTATCGTTATTTCATCATAATATTGCGATAATCCTGTTGTTTCAATGTCCAGAAATAGGGTAGTATCTACAAAATCTTTATACAACCTCCAATAACTGTTTTGAGATAAAAAATTAGAAAAGAAAAGACCGTCTCGGCTATTTAGGGCGTTTTCCGCTTTACAGATATAATCTTCAATAATCTTTTTTTTATCCCCTCTTAAACCAATGACCCTAGACCTTTCTTGGAGGTCGGTCCAAGTTAAAACACCCTTTTTCCATAGGTATTCCTCCGTTTTTTCACCAATACCTGGAATTTGTATAAAAGAATACTCAATCACTGTTTCTCATCCTTCATCTTCTTATTCTTTTGCTCATCTAAGACCTAAGGTATCCTCTTTCTGTCAGATAGATCGTAATAATAGTACGTATTACATCGGATGCACTCGCACCGATTTTGCCTTTTAATTGTTTCTCAATTATTTCAAACATTTGAGGAGATAGATTAACGCTTACCCTTTTGTAAGGCATATAAGACCCATATATACATCTTATATACTAAATATCTTTTGGTTTGATTTCAACATCAGAATAAACATATAATATATTATGGACAAATTTTAAGAGGATTGTATAAGAAGCTTATAAGATGCAAAAATAAGTTAGATAGGCCTTCTAGTTTTTCGCACCACAAGGAGATTATCTTGAGATAAGCAAATCGATCTGGAGCACACTTAAGCCCAAAATATAAGCCTCTGAAAAACCCTTTACAAAACATGGATGTTATGGATGTGATAGGTTACGGTGCTCTAAATCTTGATAAGATAATGTCCGTTGATAAGATTCCT
>JAXHTJ010000010.1:0-32267 GCA_034190245.1 Halobacteriota archaeon
CTGGCTTGTTTCTTCATCGGGTCCCAGTAACTCTCGACTTCATAAGCGTAGAGTCTACCCCTTATCTTCTGTTTGACAATGTAAGACATGGTTAATAGTAATAACGAGGATTATATGTAAAATATTTGAAGAAATGATGGCACACCTTTGCTTAACAAGATTAAAACCATATCCGTGAAAAAGATATATATGACCTATCACAGAAGATTATGGAGTGCTACAAAATTGAGAATAAAGTATTTCAGGGATTAAATGAATTTGTAAACTGATAGGAGGTGATACCATGAACAAGTATTTGAAGATAGGGCTTTTTGGATTTCTGATATGGTTAATACCGTTTATTGTTTCTGTTCTGATATATCCGATTCATGATACAAACCGCGCTCTCTTCGAATCGATCATGCCACTTACTGGAACTGCGTCTTTAGTCCTGCTTTTGGTCCTTTACTTTGGAAAAGTGCAGAGTGATTTTTTGAAGGAAGGGGTAATCGTTGGCGTGATATGGTTTGCGATCAGTCTGGTAATTGACCTTATACTGTTTATTCCAGAAAGTCCGATGCATATGACATTTGGTGATTACATGATGGACATCGGAATTACGTATTTTTCCATTCCCATAATCTGTGTTGGTTTTGGCTACTTACTTGAAAAGACATGATTGATAAAAATTTAGCGTCTGTGTGCGGACTCTACTGCGGAGCATGTCAGTATATTGATACGCAATGTAAGGGTTGTGGCAATGTTTTGGGGAGGCCATTCTGGACTGCTCAGATGGAACTTGAAGTCTGTCCAATATATGACTGTTGTATCAACAAAAAGCAGTTAGAGCATTGCGGACTATGTAGCGAACTTCCATGCAAGACATTCACAGGTCTACGGGATCCTTCCTTGAGCGATGAGGAGGCAGAGCGGGCCCTTATAGCTCGAAAGAATGATCTCTTGAGAAGAAGGGGGATTGGTACAAAAGAGTGGCTTGAGGAGAAAGGATGATAACAATCCTCTTTTCACTCAAAAAACCTTGCAAACGAAACAGGTGAGAGGGTTTAAAAGATGCCATATCAACGTATGTTAAATAAAGAGATCGGGCCATCCGAAGATGAAATAATTAAAACAATTGGTGAAAATTCATCTTTATGGCTTGAGATGCATAGGTACATTGAAGATAACTATGATTTCGCCCCCGAATTGGTCTTTTATGGAAAGAAGTACGGATGGACAATCCGTTATAGAAAGAGTGGTAAAACTTTGATCTCACTATTCCCGGAAGAAGGCGCTTTTTCCATCTTACTTGTTCTTGGCAGAAAAGAGGCTGATAAAGTAGAATCGGTGATTGAAGATTTGAGTTCAAACGTTAGATCGATCTTTGAGAACACAGACCAATTGCATGACGGTCGCTGGCTCTGGATCAGGGTTTTTTCAAAGGAAGATATTGAGTCTGCAAAATTGTTATTGACAGCAAAACGAAGACCAAAGAAGAAGATGGAAGTGGAGGGATAAAAATGGGCCTCGAACTGCCTGAAATACAAAATTTGGCAGAACAGATGAAGCCAACCTTAAAAGGCAAAACGATAACCGAAATTACAATCTCCGATCGCTCTGCAAGCCTCATCAAGCAAGGTATGTGCAATTTGGACGAGAGGAAAGACGAAATCATCGCAAGCAAAATAAAAGGCGTAAATACAAAAGGAAAGTGGATTTTTTTAGAATTTGATAATGGTAAGCTGTTACTTCTCGGTGAAATAATCGGAAAATTCCTGTATCAAGAAGATCCAAGCGAAATTCCAGAGAAGTACCATCTTTTATTTGATTTTGATGATGGGACTTCATTAACGTTTCAATCGTCTCTTTATGCCTTTTTAGAAGTAGCAGAGAAAGATGAGTTAAGCATACATAGATATGCAGGAAATCTGGGGCCCTCTCCAGTGGATAATGAATTCACTTATCCGTTTTTTTTTCCGATCTTTTATCAAGGTATGAAAAGAAGGCAATAAAGGCAGTTCTGAACTTGCAGAGCGAGATCTCCGGACTTGGTGATGCATATATCAATGATATTCTTTACGAGGCAAAAATTCACCCTAAAAAGAAAGTATCCGAATTAAAAGACGATGAAAAAAAGGATCTTTATGACGCTACCATTAAAATAATAAAATCTGCAATTAAAGGGGCTGGAAGTTCAGATGAATATGATCTATTTGGCAAACCTGGAAATTATAAGAGGATAATGGATAAAGATAGTGTGGGCACAAAATGCAAAAGATGCGTAGCCGAAATTGTAAAGACGAATGTACTCGGCTCGTCTGCGTATACATGTCCAAACTGCCAGAAGATATGAAAGAGTGGTAGAAGGAGTGGTAAGATGAGTGGTGAAGAGCTTGAGATAATTGATCTGAATCTGGAAAATATCGATACAGAACATATCTGCTGCGCCATTGGCAATGACAAGAAGAACAAAGAAAGGGCAAAGGTAAAAAAGGCCTGGTTGAAAGAGAGATTTCCCGAAGGCCATACTTTCAAGAAGTTCAACGTGCGTGGGAAGGTCTTCATCGAGTTTGTTCCTGCTGAATACGCATGGTTTCCCATCGAGGCACCGGGGTATATGTTTATCCAGTGTTTCTGGGCATCCGGGCGCTATAAAGGCCAGGGGCTAGGAGCAAAACTCCTCGAAGAATGTGAAAAAGATAGTAATGATAAGAACGGGATTGTGGCAATAACAAGCAACAAAAAACGTCCTTTCATGGTTGGCAAGAAGTACTATCTCGAAAAGGGATTTGAAGTATGCGACACGGCAAATCCTTTCTTTGAACTTGTAGTGAAGAAGTATAAGAAGGGTGCACCCACACCACATTTCACGATGAAGGCTAAAGAGGCCAGAATGCCCGGCAAAACCGGCCTCACTTTCATGTATTCTGACCTCTGCCCTTATACTGCAGACTGGGTAGACGAGATGATAGAAGTTGCAGGCAAGTACGACCTTCCCTGTGAAAAGATAAAGATAGAAAGCCTGAAACAGGCCAAGGATTTACCTGTGCCATGGGGTATTTTCAGCCTCTTTTATAATGGGGAGTTTTTGACCTATGAGGTAATGACCGACAAGAAGTTTGACAAGCTTTTGAGTGAGACGATCGATTTATAACAGGATCAATTCCTACCAACCTCCGGTCCAATCATGGAAAGTATCCTCATAACAAGAAAGTACAGGGGTCTATTATATGATAAAACTACCCCACATCAACAAGCCTCTTACCCGCTTTTTTCACATATTTGTGGCTAGTCTCAATCGTTTTCGTGTCTATCTTACCATCATTGTAGACCATCAAAAAGGTCTTTGCATCTACACAATACATCTCCCCTCCACACATAAGACTATATTCGATGCATGCGTTACTCTTGACTTCCCTTAAGACATCCTCCGTGACCTTCGAGGTGAAATGAAAATCCTCCGATAAGAACAAGTCCACTCCATTTTTGAGGCTTACTATGAGGATATTGCAATCGTTGATTATGTTCTCAGGCTTTACACCATGATGTTCCTCCATCGAGGTTGCACATTCCTTCCTGAGTTCTGTTGAAACAAGCACGTTACTGAACCTGATAATCTTTCCATTGACCCTCTTCCACCGAGACATAGCTTTTCCGTAGCTTCTCTCGTCGATTCTGCCCCAAACTTTAAGCTGTTCCAGCTCGGAGATTACGGTTGAAGTGACGTAGCAAGCAAGGCCGTCTTTCTTCAGCTTTTTTATTATCTTATCGACATCCGAACTCTCTTTTAGAAGAAAAGATGTGTCAAAAGAGATACTCCTGATCGCTTTCATAGTATCCGTCTATTATATCGTTAACATAAGTTATTATATTACTCATCCTTTCATAAATAAAAAGGATGTAGTAACAGATTGAGGAAGAGAGATGTTTAGAGGTGTAATAATACCAACTTATCTCAATTTAAAACTCCTCTTTTCCCCTTTCCTATCCTCCTCTTTCTGTTCTCACCCGTTTCTTCTTCAATTACGATCCCCAGTTCATCTATGACTTCAGCCGTGTACACTGGAAAGTTATAGCTTTCATAGCGTTCTGCCGATTTCATCGCTTCTATATATGTTACCAGGGAGACAAGGTCTTCCTCGATGTCTATATCGCTTAGCGGTGGTAAGAGTAGAAGATGATTCCCCCTCTCATCACAAAATCTTGTAAATTGCAGAATTTCAATGCCACCGGTAAACAATTTATATTCTGAGAACCATTCGGGATCAAAATCCTTTTTTAGACCAACCAGATATATCCCTCCCCCACCAGCAGGTCCCAGAACCAATCTCTTCTCATTGTCACCTTCCACAAGGAATTTGAAGGCTCTATTTATGAGTAAAGGATTAAGATGCGGCAGATCTGCTCCCAGAACAACCAGACCATCTGCACCCATATCATATGATCTCTTCACGACTGAACCGAACCGTTCATCGAAATTATCACCTTTCTGTGGAAAGAAATTTATGGAAGGGGACTTGAGATCGACTACATTATCAACTAAGTCCTCCATCTGTACTCTGGCTTCTTCCGTGTCAGGGAAATAGCCGATATCCACCCGATCAGCATCGCTCTTATCTGCAAGGCAAATTGTATCCTTGAGCATCGCCTCGGCAATTTTCTTTGCGTCAAGGTCTGTAAGAGAGGAGCTTTTTGAAAGCCTCGTCTTGACAGATCCCACTTCAGGTACCTTGGCAAATATTAGGACTGCAGCTTTCTGTTTTTTATGGTTTTTTTGCAATGAAAAGGCCTCTACCTACTTTCTTCTCATGAGCCGCTTTCTGCCAGGTCAAAAGTCCGCCCTCTGCAAATTTATACAGCTCTTCACCGAAACCGTCTATGATATTCTGTTGGTTCTCCTTCAGTATCCGAACGTAAATATCCACATGCCTGGCAAAATCATCGCTTAAATCATCGGTTTCAATAATATCAAATCCTTCGCCTTCTATCAGGTCTTTGTAACCATCAATCGTCTGTAAATCCGGAAATACCATGAATTCCATCAGATAATCGGATTCTTCTTCGGTTGGGGTAACAGACCCCCAGATCCAGTCGGTAAATGCAAGGGTGCCTCCTCTCTTCAAAACACGATTTCCCTCTAAGATAAGACGCGGCTTGTCGCGGATGTAACACCATGCATCCTGACCCCAAACCACGTCGAAAGTTTCATGCTTTGCAGGGATATCAAGGCCTGAACCGATCCTGTACTCCATCCTACCCGCATATGATTTTCCTTTTGTTCGCTTCTCTGCTTCTGCAACCATCTCTGGTGTGATATCGAGACCAACAACGTTTATGCCATATTTTTCGGCCAGATGCCTTGCCGGCCCTCCAAGCGCAGAACATATGTCAAGAAGACATAGCCCCTCTCCGCCTCTGTCAAGACCTATCTTTTCTGCAAGAACGTCTGTCTGCTCTGCTCCACCCACATGTATCTCCTCACCCATCAGAAGTTCCCAGAGTTTACCCCCGGGCCCTGCATAAACCTCGCTCACATCTCCTACGCTGAAATTATACTTCTTGTGTACAACCTCACTTTCAACCATTAGATCACCTCGCCGTCTTTCATTATAGGCTTAAAATTAAAGCATTTTGGATCTGCGGCAAGTATATCACCGCCATAGTAGTAAGCACTACTCCTGCAGCCGAAACAGTTGGAATTATTGACGCAACTTCTACAACTATCAGGAAGATTCTCTTCATCTCTAAAATCAAGATAGAGCAACCTATTCTTTCCCTTCACAAGGATATCTTCCAGGATTCCCTCATTCACATTTCCGAACTCCTCGGTTCTGATAACTGAACATGGGACTACCCAACCCTCACCTGTTACGCAGATAACGGTTCCGCAGTAGTACTTGGAGACGTCCATCGGCCCGCAAGAGGCATTATCAGGGTAATTTATTCGGTCTCTATGATCGTATGCATCCTTGATCTGTGCAAGAGACGGCTCCCATGATGCGTTTGAAGAGCGGTGAATCACGGGGTTGAAGAGGGTAAGGCAGGTTTTAATACCAAACTTCTCTTGAAAGTATGTGATAGTCGCTTTAGCATCCTCTCCTGCAAGGGGCGTTGTGTATGTGATACAATTTACCATAGAATCTGGGTCTTTTCCGATATCAAGGCAATTCTTTATTCCATTGAGGATCAATTGTATATTCTCTATCTCTCCTTTACAATCCTCTCCCCCGTGCATCAACATATAAAGATCAGAATTTAGCGTATCGAGGTGAGTTGATATGAAACCACCCCCAGTTACTCCAACTGTCTTTTCTGCCACCTCTGGATCTGCAAGGGGGATACCGCTCGTCCATATGTTATTGATAAGCCCCATTTCGGAAGCATATAAACAAAGTTCATACCAATCCTCTCTGATGAGGGGATCCCCACCAAGCCAGTCTATCATACTTACATCCATCTCGGAAGCAGAGTCAAGTAATTCATATATCTTCTCGGATGGCAGACCGTGAGGACTATCTGGCAAACTTCCGGCGTAGCAGTAATTACAGAGTTGAGGGCATCTCAGCGTGGACTCGATCTGGAGTATGAAAACCCTGCCCTCATCATAATATCTCTTCTGAAGCTCCTCTTCTGCCGCCATACCGGCATGTGTCATAGGTAGATCTTCTTTTGTCATAAGCCACCCTCAGATATCAAACCAAGAAATCATTTATCATGACTCCAATGATTCCTACCGCCATACACACGAAGACAAACCAGAAAGTGTTGCTTGGCCATGTATTTTCCTTGAGATTGTACCCCATCTTGTACTGTTCATAAAGCATAATTAGTATCAGAACTACCAGGCTAATATCGAAGAACCATGTTGCAAAGTCGTGTGCTTCAGGAGGGAAATTGGCAAGCCAACCGGCATGTGTACCGAGCGCAAGAAGCTGTGCCTCCTGTGGTACCCGACCTATAAAAAAGACAAGTGACATATGGGCAATAAGTATCCACGAAATGATTGGAAGGTGCAGATTTAGCCAGTTGAAAGTCCTCTTATGTAGACGGTCTTCAAGAAACATCTTTCCTCGCATTCGCTCAAAAACAACAACAATAGTCCATACTAAGAGGATTGCGATGGTGATGTAGGTCAAAGTGAGATTGTTGAATGATCCGCTTGCAGTCACAGGTAGCATTAACGCCTGAACCGTTGCAATCAGTCTTGAGGTCGGGCTCTTCTGATACCATGAGAGCCCAACTGTGAGGATAATTATCCCATACGCCCAGTTGTGAGCCCATCTCGGATCTTGATTATAGGCTTCAAAGGCAAAAGGCATCACCCACCAGATGAGGTAAGAGAGCCCTAAAATAATAAGCCACATGCCGGGACCGACTTTATATCTGCTTACTGATTTTGATTCTTCGGGCATGTTCTTCACTCCATCTGCATTCAATATACCTTTTTAGGCCTTATGTCTTTCTGCGATTTCGAGATATTCCATTAGCCCTCTCGAGTGAAAAGGATTTTTTAAAATCTCAAATTTATTTTGGCAGAGGATGATATTTGATAATATAATTGGAATTACAACAATCTCGCTCCACCGCAGGATATACTGCTCACTCCTACTTCACCAAAATCTGAGAGCGGCTCAAAATTGCCTACGGCAAAGACGACATCACCAAGCATCGCCATACTCGCAAGTCCACCACCTTCTTCGACAGCCTCAACAGCGTCTCTTGCTTTTTCACTGATTAGGCCTGTATCAATAGCAAATCTCTTCGATAATCCCATAAAATTATTTAAAGTTGGAACCTTTAATAACTCTTTTAGAGCGGCTCTACCATGTGCATTTATCTCTCTTATCATCCGGGGATCTTCCAGTATAACCTTTGTAGATAGCGATCCCAGAACTACGTATCCCACCTCGATGTCGCCCGTAGGAATGTCATCAACAACCCCTATCCCAGGTGCTCCTGGCTCTCTTCTGATCACAATGCCGCCATGCATCTGAGCTATGACATCCCCCAGTCCCGTTCTGTTCTCTACTTCTGCCAGATGCGCAACCTTTCCAAGCTCCTCTAACGACATACCAAGGGAGAAGAGAGCATTCAAAGCATAGGCCGAGCTCAATGCACCGGAACCGCTGGCACCAAAACCACCACCAACAGGAACATTATAGGAGCTTGAGATCTCTACAGGCTCATTTGCTAACCTCTCTACAACATAAGCCGTGGTCAGGGCATCCGCTTCCTCACCATTTATCAAAAACAGGTCCTTTTTGCCCAAAACAACCTCCGTCTCACATCCGCTTGAAAGGGCCATTCCACATCCTCTCGAACCCATGTATGCTGGATCGGAATCTTCAACGATCTCAAAAAATCCTGTAATGTGAGAAGGGGCATATGCCTTTACCATTATGCGGCAACCGGGATTCGAACCCGGGTTGTAGGCTTGGGAAGCCCAAGTCATAACCTCTAGACCATTGCCGCTAAACTTTCTTACCAAAGCTTATCTTCGAGCTTAGAAATCCCAATTCTCTCCTGCTTCATCGTGTCTCTGTCTCTTAGCGTAACGGTGTCATCTTCAAGGGTCTCATAATCGATTGTTATGCAGTATGGAGTGCCCACCTCGTCCTGTCTTCTATACCTTCGCCCGATGGTTCCGCTCTCATCGTAGTCCACCATAAGATTCTTTGCTTTGAGGATCGAGACGACCTCCTCTGCCCTAGCTATCAACTCCTCTCTTGATAACAGGGGTAAAACAGCAACTCTGATCGGAGAGATCTCACTTGGGAATCTCATAACCGTTCGCATCTCTTCCTCCACCTCTTCCTCATAAAATGCATGCTCCATAAGAATATAAAATATACGGTCGATACCGTATGAAGGCTCAACGACGTGTGGAATGATATTCTCTCCAGCCACTATCTCTTCTACAACTTCCGTACTGATCAGGCTCTTTTCAATGGAGATCGCCTCCCCATCTACCTCTATCTCGATAGGATCTTCTTTTAGCTCTTCCGAATTTAGCTCTTTCAACGAATCTAAGATTTTTCCCGCCTTCTCTTTGAATAGAGGTCCAATTTTTCTCATGTCCGGTTTAACGACCAATCTCTCAACCGTCTTCGGCTCGTCGTATGGCACAAGCACATTCAGATCGATCTGGGATATACTTGAGTGGGAGCTGAGGTCATAGTTCGTCCTGTCTGCTATACCAACCACTTCAACCCATCCGAATCTCTCGCTGTATGCTTCAGCGTCCCAGCAATCCGTGGCATAGTGGGCACGTTCATCCTTCAGGTGCTGTCTGAACCTCAGCTTATCACTTGAGATCCCTATCCCGACCAAAAACTCGTACGTTCTGACCATGAAGTACCCAATGAACTCGTTTGCCACAATCCCGCTCTTTACCGCTTCACCTATTGCCATCTCTCTTTCTTTCTGGTCCATCGGAAAGAGAGTGAGTGCAAAATCTTTGACTTCACCAAATTTCGGGTGAAACTTATCCCTCGGGTCAACAAAAACCTCAGCCTCGGCTAGTGTAAATTCCCTTAGTCGTATGACGCCCTGTCTTGGAGATATCTCGTTTCGATAGGCTCTTCCGACCTGGATCACGCCAAATGGCAGATGCCCCCTGTAAAACCTCAACAACCTGTTAAAATCGATGAATATACCCTGTGCAGTCTCCGGTCTCAGGTATCCGGGTCTCTTCATACCTATAGAAGTCTTGAACATCAGTGTGACCTCGTCAATACTTCCTAGACCCCCACCGCACTCCGGGCATTTGACATTGAGCTTCTCTATCAGCTCAGAAGTCTTCTCCCTTGTCAGTACATCTTCCTCTTCTATCAGGTGATCCGCCCTGAATACTCCACGACACTTTACACACTTGACGACTGGATCAGTAAACCCCTCAACATGGCCCGATGCGATAAAGACCTCTTCCGGGTTCAATGTGGGGGAATCTATCTCAAAAAAACCTTCATTTATTATGTACAGCCTTCTCCAGTTCTCTTCGATGCGCCTCTTGAGCAGCGTGCCAAGCGGCCCATAATCATAAAAGCCGGCCATTCCCCCATATATCTCAAAGGATGGCCAGAGAAATCCACGCCTTCTAGCGAGTTCAAGCACTTTTTCATATCTGTCCATGATCAAGCCGATATGCCTTTAAGATCTATCTCTAATTTATCTTCACCGACGATGAAAACATAGTCTTCGACCGTCTCAATCTCTTTTTCACCCTTCTGTATAGAGATCAGGTTAGGGGATGAGCTTCTAAGTTTTTTTATCGATTTGATCACTCCCACCTCTCCAGAGTGCTTGCCGCCCATCACCATTGCATAGTTACCTTCATCAAATGAGTATCTCTTCAGTATCTTGTTATCAGGTATTGAGATTATCACAGAGTCCTTTGTTTTGATATCGTTGGAGCCGATGATATTCCTACCATCATGCATATTTAGCTGGATCTTACCGCCTTTGACAGTGCTCTTATCGTTGACCCGGCATAATTTGGTCTTTGAACCTTCTTCACTTATCTGTGTGAATGTCAATTTTCCTCTATGATCTGTAAGCACTCTGTAATGCTTTTCTATCAATGGAATTGAGATTATATCAAAGATACCCACAGGGAACTTGTGATCCTTTCTCACTCTCCCATTGACCAGAACCTTTCCCTCATGCAGAATCCTCTTTGCCTCTTTGCTGTTATCTGCCAGATTCAAGAAATCTCTTATGAGTATTAGTAGCGGGATTGCGTGCTCTGTAGGATGTGGTCCGGATCCTGGTTTTACTGTCCAGTAGTGCTCCTTTCGCCCTATAGGCCAACTTCTCGGTGCTGAAATTCTCTTTTGATGTTTGCTCATTAAACACTACCTCGCAAGTCTTTCTTCCCTCAACTTATCCTTAAGATTCAACTTTGTGATCATGACGCTCGATGGATGAATTGGACGCGGAACTTCTGATCCATCCGCCTTCGCTACAACAACGCCATCCACCGTGATCTTCTCGTATTTCATAAAGATGTCCTGTACTTTGCCCTCAGTCCCTTTACCATCTCCTCGCATAACCTTTACAGTATCACCTTTTACAACACGTGCATTTCTCTTTTGATACTTTCTCCTCAGATCTTCCGAGAGTGAAGATCTCATGAACTTATGTCTCTTGTGCAGTGGTGCATCATATCTCGCCTTTCTCTGTTTTCCAGGCTGACTTGATTTTGTCATTGTCATAATCAACATCTTATTTAAAATAGACCCATTGACCTTAAAACATTTGATAATATCTTTTCATTTTCTTCGCTCATCGGTGCCAATGGCAATCTCAACCGACTCGAAGTGAGCCCAATCAGCTCGGCAGCCTTTTTTACCGGAATTGGATTGGTCTCCAGGAACATCGCTTCAAAGAGTGGTAAGAGCTTGTAGTGCATCTCCCTTGCCCTTTTGAGATCACACTCTTTTAAAGCATCCACAAGAGATCTCATCTCCTTTGGAACTATATTTGCGGCAACCGATATTACGCCTACACCTCCCAGACTCATGATCGGTAGCGTCTCTTCATCGTTACCGGAGAAGAGGAAAAAATCATCATCTGTTGACTCTATAATCTTTGCGATCTGGGAAAGTTTTCCACTTGCCTCTTTTATTCCCAATATGTTCTCTACCTTTGACAGTTCAACAACTACATCCGCAGGCATATTCAACCCGGTTCGTGAAGGCACATTGTACAATATTATTGGTAGATCCACAGCCTTTGCAACGTCTGTGAAGTGACGGATAAGTCCTGATCTGTTCGGTTTGTTGTAGTAAGGCGTGATCAGCATTGCCGCATCTGCACCGGCATCTTCCGCATATTTGGTGAGCGATATGGCTTCTCCAGTATTATTCGAGCCGGTTCCTGCGATTACTGGGACAGAAGATGCATCGGTTGTAATATCAATTATCTTTTTGTGCTCATCATGAGAGAGAGTCGCGGATTCACCGGTGGAACCACATGGCAAAATTCCGGATACGCCACCATCCACCACGAATTCTATGATCCTTCTAAAACCCTCTTCATCTATCTCACCATCCGCTGAAAATGGTGTGATAATTGCAGAATAAACACCTTCGAACATCCTATCTACTTCCCTGTTACTTCTTCTTACGTGTTATATATCCTGCAACTCTGTTACGTATCACCTTACTTTTTATATTGGTGTGCTCTGTAACCTTCTGTTTGTTCTCCTCAAAATCGTTGACAAATTCTGTCGGGAAGTTTCTTAACAGCTGTGTTCCTATACTCTTGATATACGTCGGTCGTATATTTCCCATTATTGACCCATCTCCTTCTTTCCAATTATGCCTGAGGAGAATATAAACTTAACAAGCCACTTTAATATCGCTGGAATTTCTCTTACCACCCCAACACCCAGCTCAAGCAACCCAAGCCCTCCCAAAATCATATTGGTAAACGAAGTGATTAGATCTTCCAGGATCTGGAAGATATTCCTGCTCTCCTTTTTCTCAGTCACAACCGCAGTTGTTTCGATTGGCCCAGTTTTTTTCGCCTCTTTCTTGGCAATCTTCTCTGATCTTTTAGCCTCTTTCTCGGCGTTCTTTGCTTCTTTCTTGGCAATCTTCTCGGCCCTCTTCTCAGGTCGGTTGCTCTGGCTCTTCTTCTCTGGTTTAAAGTCTACCTCTACCTCGAATTTCTCGGAGTATTCACTGTCTAAAACACTACCGCCTTTATCAGTTAATTTTATATCAGTCACCTAAATAACCCCTTTGCGTTAATTCTTTTATCTTATCTTTAATGAAAGCTTCATCAACATTGATCTGTTTTGCAAGCTTTTTCGGTGTTTTATACCCAGCTTGTATCCCTTTCAGTATGAGGTATTCAACCTTGCTCAATTCATCTTTCGGTTCAGATACCTCCTCTTTCTCTTCGACTTTTGGTGGCTCTTCAATCACAGGAGCAACCTCAACTTCCTCGACTGCTGGAGCTTCTTCTGATATCGTCTCTACCTCTTCTACTTTTGGTGGCTCTTCAATCACAGGAGCAACCTCAACTTCCTTAGGTGGTTTTTCTTCGATAACAGTCTCTGCACTCGATTCTTTCAAGGGTTTCCCCCGTTCGCCCTCTAATCCACCTCTCTTTGCATCCTGCTCTTTTCTCAATTCCACAACCTTCAACTTAAGCTCTTCAATCTTCTTATCGAAGTCGTGTTTTGTCTCCTTCTTTTTGGAAGCTATCTCTTCTACCTTGTTTTTGAGCTCTAATATCTCCTGTGATGTTTCTTTCTCTCCCTCGAGTTTTTCTATCTCCTCGGAGAGCTCACCAGCGGTTTTTACTTGTTTAATAGCTTCTTCCGATTTCCCTTCCTCAACCAGCACCTCAATGTTCTCCAGAAGCTTGTCTCTTTCACTCTCCAAATTATTTATCTTAACCTTCAGTTCTACCCTCTTCTCCAGAAGTTTATCGTTCAATTCCTTACTCTCTGCATCCAGTCTTTCCAGATCTTCTTTATTACTGACTTTTAAGTCTTTCTGCTCCTTCTCGAGCTTCTGGATCTCAACTTCTAGTTCCTTTGCTTCTTCCAGCCCCTTCAGTTCTTCGGTGATCTTTGATGCAGCTTCAACTTGCTTAATGGCTTCATTGGATCTGCCCTCTTTGACTAATGAATCAACATTTCCAAGCAGTTTTGTACGTTCTGCCTTCAATTCAGCTTCTAGTCCCTCAATCTCATCCATCATCACTAACACCTTCCTATGAACCACCTATTATATAATACTAATGGGTTTATATGTTATAACCTTATACATATATATTATTTCCTATTGGGACAACAAGGGTTGAATTACCGTGGCTTCAGAAGAGACTATACTACCCATAAATATTGAAGATGAGATGCGGAGTTCCTTTCTTGACTATGCGATGAGCGTTATAGTCAGTAGGGCACTACCTGATGCAAGAGATGGTCTAAAACCGGTTCATCGACGAATATTGTATGCTATGCACGAGCTCGGTCTATCCTCAAACAAGGCTCACAAAAAGTCCGCAAGAATTGTTGGGGAAGTCCTAGGTAAGTACCACCCTCATGGCGACGTTGCCGTTTACGATTCGATGGTAAGGATGGCCCAGGACTTCTCTTATATGTATCCTTTAGTCGATGGTCAAGGAAACTTCGGATCTGTGGATGGGGATTCGGCTGCCGCTATGAGGTACACCGAAGCAAGGCTATCGAAGATTGCGGAAGCGATGCTTAGCGACATAGAGAAAGACACAGTCGATTTTGCTCCAAATTTCGATGAGACTCTGAAGGAACCAGTTGTTTTACCTTCGAAAGTTCCAAATCTCCTGATCAATGGTTCATCCGGTATTGCTGTTGGGATGGCAACCAACATCCCGCCGCATAACTTGGGCGAGGTTGTGGATGGGATTATAATGGCTATCGATAATCCCGATGTCACCCTCGACGAAATGATGACTGTTGTGCGAGGTCCCGATTTTCCGACCGGGGCATATATTGTTGGAAGAGCTGGAATAAGGAGTGCTTACTCTACAGGAAGAGGTATCGTAAAGCTCAGAGCCAGGGCATCTATAGAGAAGCGAGAGGGTGGAAGAGAATGCATAATCATAACTGAAATCCCATATCAAGTGAACAAAGCAAAACTGGTTGAGGGGATAGCGGAGCTTGTACGTGAGAAGAAGATCGATAACATAGCGGACTTGAGAGACGAATCGGATAGATCCGGAATGAGGATCGTGGTCGAACTACGCCTGGGAGCGAATGCCGATGTGGTACTTAATAGCCTCTACAAACACACACAGATGGAGAATTCTTTCGGTGTCAACACCCTTGCTCTCGTGGACGGACAGCCGAAAGAACTGACGCTCAGAGATCTCATATTTTGCTACATAGATCATAGAAAAGAGGTGGTTACAAGAAGAACCCAGTATGAGCTCAAGAAGGCTGAGGCCAGAGCTCACATCCTCGAGGGATTGAAGGTCGCATTGTCTAATATCGATGAGGTGGTAAAACTAATAAGAGGGTCAAAAACAACAGACGAGGCCCGTATTAACTTGATCGAGAAGTTTTTATTGAGTAAAGAGCAGGCCCAGGCCATATTGGATATGAAACTGAGCACTCTTGCAGCTCTTGAACGGGAGAAGATAGATGAAGAACATTCGAGGCTAATCGAGAGAATAATATGGTTGAAGAATGTCCTTGCAAGCGAAGGAAAGTTATTGGGCATCATCAAAGAAGAATTGATGGAGATTAAGGAGAAATTCAGTGACGAAAGACGGACGGTGATAATTGATGATACTGGAGCGCTCAGCACTGAAGATTTGATAGCCGATGAGCCGATGGCAATTACAATCACCAATGACGGGTATGTTAAGAGGCTTCACATAGACACTTTCAAACAACAGAGAAGAGGTGGAAGGGGAATAATTGGTGCGGAGACGAAGGAGGAAGATTTTATCACCGATCTATTCATCGCCTCAACGCACAATTATATGCTCTTTTTCACCAACAAAGGCAAGGTCTACTGGCTGAAAGTTTATGATATTCCAAGTGGTGGGCGATACTCCAAAGGTAAGGCCATAGTCAATCTGCTCAGTCTTGGAGAGGGTGAGAGCGTGACCACTGCCATACCTATCAGCAAATTCGACGATGATCATTACCTCGTCTTTGCAACCAAAAGAGGTATCTCCAAAAAGACCGCTCTCTCCGCTTACTCCAATCCACGTGCGGGCGGGATAATAGCGCTTGTCCTTGTGGAAGGTGACGAACTTGTCGATGTTAAGCTGACAGACGGTGAGCAAGAGATAATCTTGAGCACAAAACATGGAAAGGCCATCCGTTTTAAAGAGGGTGATGTGCGATACATGGGTCGTGCTGCAAGAGGCGTAAAAGGGATATCTTTGCGTAAGGATGATGAGGTCATTGGTATGGATATCGTCATGGAAGGTGCAGTTCTTTTGACAATTACTGAAAATGGATACGGTAAAAGAACACCAATCTCTCAGTACCGCACCCAGAGACGCGGAGGTCAGGGCATCATTAATATTAAAACGAGCCTGAGAAATGGCCTGGTTGTTGGTATAAAAGAAGTGTCTGAGGAAGATGAGTTGATGGTCACGAGTTCAGAAGGCATAGTGATCAGAGAACCAGTTAAGGAGATACGCCTTCAGGGGAGAAACACTCAGGGAGTCAGGCTGATGAGATTGAAGGAAAATGATAAAGTAGTATCAGTCGCAAGAATTGTAAAACAGGAAGAAGTATGAATATAAAAGATCCTAAGCAATTCACCAGGATGTTGACCAAAAGATATAAGCGTTTTATAGAAGCGCTGCTTCTCTCCACTGCATTGGCATTCTTAATGCTTGGGATCGCCTTTGGTCTGATGTATATCTTTGAAGATGGAACACCGATACCATACTCGTATCTCCTGCTGATATTTGCCCTCTCCTTTATTGTCGGTTCGGTTTTATTTGAGAAGCAGAGCTTCAATCGGACGTTTCCTCTTATATTTGGGGGTCTCTTCTCGTTTTTTGCCACATTCATAATTGCGGCGATTGTTGGTGGCATAAGGTACATCTTTTACAATTTTACAGATTTTGAGGCTGAGATTATCATCTCAGCGCTCGCTGTATGTATGATAATAAGTATGGTTATCATAAACATATTGGCATACGAGTAGACCATGTACACATATGCAGATTGTCCGGCATGTTCGAGTGAGAATAAGCACTTCATAATTAAAGAAGATCCTAACGCTCTGGCACGTTGTGTAAATTGTGGAACTGTCCACCCAATAACAATTGAAAATCCCGGTTCAATAACTGTCCGAGTTGTGGTCAGTTTGGGTAATATCTCCTTTAGAAGAGAGATCGAGCTGATATCAGGTGACATTGTTGCCGTTGGTGATGAGTACATCGTTGAAGATGAGGAGGATGTAAACTCGATTGAAGTCACTTCTGTCGAACTGAAGAATGGTAAGAGAGTGGACAATGCAAGGGCGGAAGATATCGAGACGATATGGTCGAGACTTATTGATTATCTACTGATAAACGTATCCCTTCACCATAAAAGGAAGACAGAATCAATTAAGATAAAGGCACCAGGAGATCACGTTTTTACTGTTGGAGAAAGAGAAGATATAGGGAGCATCGGTTTCTATATAACTGCAATAAAGACAAGAGATGGTAGAACTCTTAAAAGGGCAGGAGATTTCGTCCCTGCTAAAGGGGTGAAGAGAATATATGCAAAAAAATCGACATGGGGATGATAACATAACCTTTGAGAATGCCAGAAAGAAGATGGTGGAAGGGCTCAAAAAGCATGGTATCGAAGATAGAGTTCTCGATGCGATGAATCAGGTTCCACGTCATCTCTTCGTGCCTGAGCATGTGAGGAAACAGGCATATGTAGATTATCCATTGTCGATAGGTATTGGACAGACGATCAGTGCTCCACACATGGTGGCGATGATGTGTGATCTACTGGACCTGGATGAAGGTATGAACATTCTCGAGATCGGTGCAGGCTGTGGTTACCATGCAGCGGTCATATCCGAGTTGATCGGTGATGGACGAGTCTATTCAATCGAAAGGATCGCATCACTTGCAGAGCAGGCCCGCGAAAACCTCAGGAATGCAGGTTACACAACAATATCTGTAGTAGTTGGCGATGGCACGCTTGGACTGCAGGAACATGCACCCTATGACCGCATCAATGTAACATGCTCCGCTCCGGATGTTCCGCCACCTCTCATCGATCAGCTGAAAGAGGGTGGAAAGATGGTCATACCAATTGGCAGATCCTTTCAGGAACTTTTCCTGATAGAGAAGAACGATGTGATCAAGAAAGAGAAGAAGATGAATGTTGTATTTGTCCCGCTAGTGGGGATGTATGGATTTTAAGATGGGCAATTTATTGAAAGCTAAGATAATTATAATATCTATAAAAAGATAGTTATGCGGCACCTACATCCCTAAATATGGCCTGATATTACATCTTAATCTTACAATGGGAAAAGTATAAATCCTATCAAGATATAAACCTAATGACGATATAAAAGTTAATGGATGTTAATTCCGAGATATATTGAAGGTGGATAAGTATGAAATCTGTGGTTGAAGAAGCGTTATCAAGAGCCGAGATCGGAACTGTTCCAGAAGAGCATTCCATATATGAAGAGACTGATACAGAACTAGTTAAAGTACTTCAGGAACTAAGAACAAATATCAAGGTCGTTGGTTGTGGTGGTGGAGGATCGAACACCATTCAGAGGATGGAGGATGAAGGTATAAAGGGTGCTGAACTCTTTGCTGTGAATACTGATGCTCAGCACTTACTCTATGTCAGGACGAGCAGGAAGATTTTAATAGGAAGGAAGAGGACTCGTGGACTCGGTGCTGGCAGTATCCCTCAGATCGGTGAAGAGGCCGCAAGAGAGGCTGAAGAGGAGATCAGGTCTGCATTAGAAGGTGCGGACATGGTGTTCACAACATGCGGTCTTGGAGGTGGAACCGGAACAGGATCTGCACCAGTTATCGCAGAATCCGCAAGAGACGCCGGTGCGCTAACAATTGCGGTAGTAACCTTGCCCTTCAGTGTAGAAGGTGTAGTCAGAAGGGCAAATGCCGAGGCGGGGTTGGAGCGCTTAAGAGATGCTACTGACACTGTAATCGTAGTTCCCAATGATAAATTACTGGATATCGTCCCGCAGTTGCCCCTGTATGCTGCTTTTAAGGTTGCAGATGAGGTTTTGATGCGGGCCGTGAAAGGAATAACCGAGCTTATAACCAAACCGGGACTTGTCAACCTCGACTTTGCAGATGTCAGGACAGTCATGCAGAAAGGTGGTGTGGCGATGATCGGTCTGGGTGAGTCGGATGGAGAAGATAGAGCTGTTGAATCCGTGAGAAAGGCACTAAAAAGCCCATTGCTTGATGTGGATATATCCGGTGCAACGTCTGCCCTTGTCAATGTAGTCGGAGGGCCTGATATGACCGTATCAGAGGCAGAGGGAGTTGTTGAAGAGGTCTATCAGCGTATCGACCCGAATGCCAGACTTATCTGGGGGGCCCAAGTTGATCCCAATCTGGAACGCACAGTCAGAACAATGCTCGTTGTAACCGGGGTTAAGTCGCCCCAGATCTATGGTAAACCAGATTTAAAGGGCATTAAGCAGAGGTATGGTATCGACTTTGTAAGATAAAAATGGCAACCAGTAAAGGAAAATTCTCCATCTCGCAGAAATTGAACGAGTACGTAAGGATAATGAAGTTAGCCAGAAGGCCTTCCAGGGAGGAGTTTTCAAAGATTTCGAGGATATCGGGCCTTGGCATACTTTTAATTGGTACGATCGGTTTTTTGATATATCTTGCTATGACTGTGCTACCGAGAGCCATTGCCGGAACATAGGAGAAAGATGAGCGAAGAGACGGATGAAGATGTAACGGTAGTATGTGCTGTAAAGACAACGGCGAATCAAGAGAGAGCGGTCGCTAACATGCTTGAGCAAGTTGTCAGAAAAAGCAAGTTCGATATCCGATCGATCCTGGTTCCTGATGAGCTGAAGGGCTATGTTTTAGTGGAGGCCGTACTTCCCGAGATTGTGGAGCAGGCGATACAGGGTGTTCATCATGCAAAGGCAATCGTCAAAGGAAGATCACCCGATTCCCATATCTTGACAATCGAAGAGGTTGAGCATTTCCTGACACCCAAACCCGCAGTTACCGGTATATCGGAAGGGGATATAGTTGAGCTCATCTCAGGACCGTTTAAGGGTGAGAAGGCAAGGGTTAAGCGGGTGGACAAGACGCACGAGGAGATCACTGTAGAGTTGTTTGATGCGATGGTCCCAATACCAGTCACAGTCGGGGGTGGCAACGTTCGGATTCTTGACAAGGAAGAGTCCGAGGAATAAAAATGGGTTAGTGAGCAACCAACCCCCCTCAATCTTTTAAAACGATTACATACGCCCTATTTCCAAAATATTTCTTTTGAGTATCTATTTTGGCCCCATTTCCATATGTAAACTCAGTGGATAAAAGATAGTTTGGCTGGAAAGTGTGGTAAAGAAGAGCAGATAATATTAATGCTGCCGTAACCTGTAACAACATTTGGCATAATATAATATGCTGTGCCACGGATTATTTTTGTCTCACAGCCAATAATGGGAGTTATTTATATAGTATAGAAGACGGGTTCAATCAAAAATAACTTATGCGATATACTTCAGATAGTCATAGGGAAGGTTGAGGAAGAATGATGAGAACCCATTACTCAAATGAGATAAAACCAAATATGTACGGTGATAGTGTTACCATAACCGGGTGGTTACACGAGACAAGAGACCTTGGTGGGATATTCTTTATGCTTATCAGAGATCGAGAGGGTATCGTCCAGGTCACTCTGCCAAAGAAGAAGGTTGATGCAGGACTCTTCGAGATGGTAAAGGGGCTGAATAGGGAATCGGTAGTCCTTGTAAGCGGCACTGTTAAAGAAGAGGGGAAGGCTCCAAATGGATTTGAGATCATCCCCACCCAGGTTAAACTACTCAATTCAGCAGATTCGCCACTTCCGCTGGATACCACTGGAAAGGTGGATGCCGAACTGGACACCCGACTTGATTCAAGATTTATGGACCTGAGGAGGCAGAATGTTCAGGCTATCTTCAGGCTCCGAAGCGAAATGCTCTCTGCAGTCAGAAGATTTCTGGAAGGTGAAGGTTTTGTCGAGGTGAACACTTCAAAGATTGTTGCTACTGCTACCGAAGGAGGCACAGCGCTATTTCCCATCACATACTTCGAGAGAGAGGCTTTTTTGAATCAGAGTCCTCAGCTCTTCAAGCAGATCATGATGTCCGCCGGCCTGGACAGGGTATACGAAATCGCACCGATATTCAGAGCTGAGGAGCACGATACTCGAAGGCATCTGAATGAGGTAACCTCAATAGACATTGAAGCCTCTTTCCTTGATCACAAGGGTGTGATGGTCATCCTGGAAGATTTAATCGAGTATGTTTACCAGGAGATTTCAGGCTCACCATTTTTAGAGGTGCTCGGAGTGGAGCTTGACATCCCAAAGACCCCATTTAAAAGGATAACATACACTGAAGCAATAGATATGATCATGGAAGTGGAAGAGATAGAATGGGGAGATGATCTCTCCACTCAGGCAGAACATGCACTTGGAGAGATGATCGGTGAGCATTACTTTATAGTGGACTGGCCTTCTGAAGGCAAGCCATTTTATGCGCTACCATACGAAGATAAAAGTGAGATCTGCAAGGGATTTGACCTGATGCACCCAAGAATGGAACTTTCCTCAGGTGCTCAGAGGGTTCACTCTTATGAGCTTCTTAAAAGCAGAATAGAAGCACAGGGCCTCGATCCCGATGGTTTTGATTTTTATTTAAGGGCCTTTAAATTCGGAATGCCGCCACATTCTGGATGGGGACTTGGTGCAGAGCGGCTCTTGATGACCATGTTGAACGTGAGTAACATCAGGGAGGTCGTCCTCTTCCCAAGGGATAGAAGAAGGCTCTCGCCATGAAGAGGGTTTTGTGTCAAATTGCGCCGAGAGCACTACCCATTTGAGCGAAGCGGAAATGGGTGGAATTCTTACTTTAAATTCTTGCCGCAGGCGAGATGGTTTATGATGCAAGCCATAACTCGTAGTTTTGTTCAACCTTTCCTCAAAAATTTGTGAGCCGAGATATACGCCTCATATTCCGAGCTTAACTGCGATCTCTTCAACCGCTATAAGGAATGAAGAGTCTTCGGGTAGCTCAGTTAGAGGCCTGCCTTCCAGGTCAAAATCAGCAACAATTTGGTCGAATGGGATCATGCCTATGATCTCAAGCCCCAACTCTTTGCCTCTTTCGTTTATCTTATCTCTGTCCTCATCCTTCACCTTGTTTGCGACAACATAAAGCTCTTTGAAGTTGATTTCAAGATCTTCTGCCAGTTTTTTAATCCTTTTTGCAGTATCAAGCCCCTTCCTGGATGCATCGGTCACAATGAGCATAGTGTCAACATCCCTCAGAGTTCTTCTGCTCATGTGCTCAAGCCCTGCCTCTGCATCGACTACACACATATCATAATTCTTCGATAGTGTATCTATCACTGCTCTAAGTTGATGATTCACAGAACAGTAACATCCGGGTCCTTCGGGCCTACCCATGGCGAGTAGATCGAATTTTTCACCTTCATGAAGGATCCCCATCACTTTATACTCTAAAAGAAGCTGTTTGTCGGTGGTTTTTGCGTAGGTATCCCTCTCATTCAACAGATCTTCCCTGACATCGCCAACTGTCTTACTCACCTCTTCTCCCAGAACTTGGGGCAAATTTGAATCGGGATCACCATCTATAGCAAGTAAACTTCCGCTACCCTTTTTTACCAGATAGTTTATGAGCACAGCCGATACGTTTGTCTTACCAGTTCCACCTTTACCAGAGACTGCAATTACCTTGCCCATTTTAAAGAACCTTTGAACCTTTATAAAAGATAAGGGAAGAGGAGATCAGTCCTCTTTCTTCTTGATCATTATTTTCTCTACGCTCACCTTTGCGTTCTTCAGGACCAGTTTAACTCCGCCACTTCCACCACCCATTGCTGGCATTGAGAACTGTGGCATCGCTCCAAAGGAAACAGTTGGTGTAGCAGCACCTGTTGTTGCAGGAACCGGAGCAGTGGACTCTACAACTGCTTCTTCCACCTCTTCCACCCAACCCTCGGTGATCTTTGCCCCATCCACATCTCTAACGACTCCTGTCACAACAGGATGATCGTTCTTCTGAAGGAACTCTCTAAGCTCATCGATGTTTGCTGCATCTTCCTCAGTTGCAACTAAAACACCATCGGGGATGGAATCCTGAACTCTTTCCTTCAACTTACTTGGCATCCAGACTGTTCTCTTCCAGCCACCATCTGACTGTATGAACTTGGGTGATCTGAAGTAGTCCACTCCAATTCCCAAAAAGCCGATCGTCTGCTTTCCTCCACCTGTTTGCCCGGCCATCGTTGAGAATGGAAGACCGTTTGGAGTTAATTCGGTATACTCTCTATTTACCCATCCAATCCCATCAATCTCAGGCATGTAAAAACCAATAACCTCAAAACAACCACATGATGTATGTGGGTATTCAAAGAACGAATGGATCTTTATCCTGTCGTATTCTCCACCTGATGAATCGACTGCTTTATCATTGACACCGGAATACTCACCACCAATCTCATCTATAACATCGCCTTTTGGAATGGGTGCGTTGGGTCCTTCTGGATCAACTTTTGCCGCCGCCCTTCCATCGAACCAATTTATGGCGCCACATAAGGAGACCCTATCAGGTGTAACAACACAGACATTTGTTGGTGCGAAACTCTGGCATAACGTGCAGCTATAGAATGTGTCGACATCCTCGTCGTGAAGGTCTCTTGTTCTTGCATCCCTCCAATTGTAAATTTCCATTGCCTCCGCTAATTTTTTGTCAACCTCATCCGGGTCAGTTATATATATGGCTTCCATCTTTTCGATAAATGGAAGTTCTGCCTTGAAGAGCTTCATCGTTGCTTTTGCAACTGGTTCCAGGGAAGTCAAGCCTTTTTTCACAGCGTCCTTACTTATCCTGACCCATATATCATATCGCTGGTTCAGATGCATGTATCCCTGAATGAAGTTCTGGAAGTCATGATTTCTTCGCTCTACGATCCCTTCAAGGTCCTTCTCTACCTGAGACCCGGCAATCTTGTAAATCATTGCATAAGGCACCTGGGAGCCTTCTTTCATATCTTGAAGATCAGGGCCTATCAACGTAAACTTTCCATCTTCAACCTCGTCCATTTCGGCGGAATAGACAAGCTCCAAACCAGGTTTCTCCGTTCCACCGAGCTCTACGTACATATCACCTTTTCGTACCCTTTCTCCCTCATACATGGGATTTATATCAAATGGGAATTCTTCTGCTGCCATTTTTAACACCTACAGTCTTAATATAACCTCATCTAACGCCTTCATAAATATATCGTTATTCTTCCGACTTATATTATTGAACGTGAGACGCGCATTTGGATGATAATATCTATCTATTGAGACGATCCTTATCAATGGTTCTGTAGCAAAGTTCTTAAGAGCAACAAGCATCTGAGTGCCACTGTAGTACTTTACTCCAAGCACGATTACCATATCGTAGTTACCCTCTCCGTCAAGACCCGCCCATTCAGGATCTCGTAGGAAGTTGGTGAGTTCGTGCAGCCCCATATAGGTTGCACCGTCGTAACCTTTTTCTATAAATCCTTTTATGCTGTGCCCTGTTGCTGCAATTGGAACTCCTTTTTCTCCTATCTCAATTGCTTTTTCAATTAATCCATCCTCAAGAATCTCTGCTCCAACCACTAGAAGAGGCCTCTTTGCTCTTGCTATCGCATTTCCAATAACAGAGGGTCCAACCACCCGACCAGCCTCCGGCCCTGGAATATTCCCTATATCAAAAGGTATTGGTTGCATCATAATCACTCCTTCTTCTTCCGAGCTAACCTTGGAAGATTTGTTGCGTCAAGTGAAACATCGACCTTCCTTTTTGGCCCTTCCAAGATCTTCTTTTTAGCCCAATCGATCTTCCAGCCAAAATCAGACTCGAGTATTTTCATAAGTTCATCTTTATTTGAGAGTGGTAGATCAGCTTCACTTCTTATAAACACAGGCCAATCGTCTGGATACTTACCAAGATATTTCTTGCTCAAGTCAAGGTAATGTGTCATCTTTATCTGCCTTCCAAGAGCATTATCTGTTGGCCTCATACATAATCTAGCAATTTCTGGAATAGCCTCCTCTACAGTGTCACATGCCATTAAGAGGTGTTCTGGAGCAGGTTCAATCCCGAGTTTGGAACCATCCCTTGCGTCAATTATTTCCCAATCTTCTGGTTTATCCTTTCTACCAAGATATGCTCTCCTATACTTCCATCCATGAGGTCCCACCAAAACCGGAACTCCAAGTCTGTTAACACCTGATGCAATTGAAGCGGCTTTTTGTGACATTGCACCCCATGCAACTCCGCATGCACCCACTCTGTTAAGTATGTAATCTGCGACCTCTTCGTAGTTTCCTCTAAGTTTTCTTCTTGCAAATATCGCAGCAACCTTTATTGCAGCTCCGTGAATGTGAGCATTTGAAACACATGACCCAACATTTAGTATACAGCCACCGTCAAAGTCCCCTGAGTACTTCTCATATAAGGATTTTCCATCCTCATCTTTGTATAGTGCAACATCCATCGCACCGCATCCGGATGTAATCACTATATATTTTCTCTCAACAAACTCCTTTGCTATTTTGTAAACATCTTCTGTACCATCAGGATAGTTCCCGCATCCAACTATTGCAACAATCCCGGGAATTGTACCAAGGACAATAGGTGCTCCAACTTGTCTTATCTCTGTATCCAACACGGGTCCTCTGCCAACTCTACATTTTGACTTTTCGGCCCTGACATATGGAAGTGCAGCCTTCTGCATCACGTCGACAATCGGGATACCCTGCTTGCATACCTGACTACACCTACCACAACCAACACAAAGATCAAATAATTCTGCTAGAGGTTCAAGGTCCCCCGCTGCAGCAGCTTTATTTGCCTCACCTATCGGAAGTCCCTGTGGGCAGGCGACTACACAGTTTGCATCGCAGTTCATGCATTTTGAGACAAGTTCTGCTAACTCTTCATCGCTTGGTAGAGTTATTATGTCCCTTCTCTTCTCACGCATAAGCATGGTAAGCTTTGGAACAACCTCTCCAACTTTTTTAGCATCCAGGATAACAGCACCATCAGCCCTTCCGTTTACAAGATCACCAATTATCTCATCGGCAGGATCGTTCGTTCGGTCTGGTAACCCATACATCGCTTTATCATTTGTGGCTATAAGCGGTGCTTTAATATTCTTAGCCTGCTCCAAAACATCTGCCCTAATACATTGCTCATCTACCACTATGACATCTGCCATTCCAGACCTTATCGCTCTAAGTTGTCTTCCTATCGATCCGACTATCTTCGCTTTTGAGCTATATCTTGTAGTATCAATAGCAGTACAACATATACCACCGATCTCGATTGAATCCTCTAAACCATTCTCTCGCATGTTTTCTATAATTGCCGTTGAGGGAAATACATTATGGCCTATAACAAGGGCCATAGGCTTTTCTGAATCTAAACAGCCCAATCCTATATCCACCAGCGGAACATCTCCACCCATGGGCATCTTAAAGCACGCCTGTTGAATTATATCAGCAACCTCTTTTCCAAGGGAATCCAGCATACCAAGATGGAATGCTTTGGATTCATAATCCATAGCCGAACCTTCTTGGCCCGTATGCGTAGAATCCATAACCTGTACTATCTGCTCTTCGATATAGTTCAAAACCTCTTCGAAATCACTCAACACTTTTGGTTTAATACCCGTGACCAGTCTAGTCAAAGGTGCTTCGACTTCTATACTTTCGCCAAAGTCAATTGGAAAATCCCTGCCAAATTTCTTCTCAAGATCGTGAAGCATATGTCTTGCATGTCCTGCATGAGCAGAACACCCAATCAAACAGGCTACAACAACAAACCTCGCCTGTTGTGCATCCATTCGTAATCCGCATGCCCCTTTTTTATTACCCGTAAGATCACATTTACCGAAAGTACAGAAGCAGCACATCTCACAGTACGGCGCATAAAATGGTTTATATCTATCCATTAGTTTGTAATCCCAATTCCTCAGATCGGCTATTCCCGGCTTCGGATGGGGGCCCATTGATTCCCATTCCTCTTCCTCCTCTATAAATTCACCGATGCTAATCTGCACATTCTCCAAATCTTTTAGAGTAATCCCACCTAACTTTACTTCTTCCACCATTATTGATTAGCCCCTTTCTATTCTATATCGGTAACTTCGTTTTAAATGGTATATAAACCTTGTTTTTTGCCCCTCGAGTGCAATGTATTTTACACCAATGATCCTTCAGGTTTTACTGTAAAAAAGGTCCCTAACAAGCCTCCACATGCTGGTTATCTCTTCCGATACTTTGGACTCACAATCTACGACAGCCTTTCCGGCAATCATAGCCTTGGTAACGATCGGATCATAGGGTATCCTTCCGACAACAGAAATATCATTTTCATGGCAGAATGCAACAATCTCGTCGGTGTTCTTCGTGTTTATGTCGTATTTATTTATACAAACCATAGGTGTCGTGCCAAAACCTTCTGTCAGCTCAAGTATGCGGAGTAGATCATGAAGTCCAGACTGAGTTGGCTCAGTCACGATGAGTGCAAGATCGACGCCTGATAAAGATGATATCACAGGACAACCAATGCCTGGTGGACCATCTATTATAATCAGATCCATCCCCTGTACTTCGGCTATATTTTTTGCGTTGTTTCTAACAAGGGTTATCAGCTTTCCAGATGCTTCTTCGGAGGCATTTAGTTGTGCGTGGGACATCGGGCCATACCTTGTATCTGATATAAACGCATATCCAGAAACCTGTTCCTCAAGCGATATTGCATCCACAGGACATGAGATGGCACACACGTTGCATCCTTCGCAGAGAATGGGGTTTAATTGGATATCTCTTATGGCGTCAAACTCGCATACCTCTTCACAAGTTCCACATTCTGTGCACTTGTCCATATCAATAACAGCGATCTTTGAACCCCTGAATTCCTGTTTCTCTTTAATCTTTGGATTTAAGATAAGGTGAAGATCCGGAGCGTCCACATCGCAATCTGCTATGACTTTACCCTCTGCAAGTGCCACAAATGAAGCAGTTATTGTGGTTTTTCCCGTCCCTCCCTTCCCGCTTACTATGCATAGTTCTTTCATAATAACCTTTTAAGAAAAACTTAAGCAAAAATGCTTCGCAATAACCTTTTAAAAAAGCATAACCAAAAACATATACGAAAACCAGTAATCACTCAGCACAATAACAATAACGAAAGATTTATTTATTACTAATTTTAAGAAATGTTAGAATAAGTATTACTAATATACAAAAAAGTATTACTATATTAGGTGATGTTAATGGAAAATAAAGCCGCAATAATTATGGCTATATCTATGATTTGCCTTGCTCTTATCTTTTCTGCAGGGTGCGCTGAACAGGTGGTTGATCAGGAATCTTCAGCAATGAAAGAAGAAATTGGGATTCAAGTTCCAGAGACAGAAGAGAATCACAGGATTGTTACCGATATGCGCGGTAAAGAGGTGAAAGTTCCCAAAGATATTAAAAGAGTCGTTACAGTGAGTGACGGGCTTATAGTGGGGGTCATGACTGTTTTAGGTGAAGAAGAGACAATTGCTGGTGTAGGCTCATCTTGCATACAAAGAGTCTTTGTATACGAGTATCAAACCGCCTCTGGTGAGAACTATACCTACAAAGACGGTATGAATCCTGTGACCTACTTGAATCCATGGATCAGAGACTTGCCTTTGATTGCACAGTCTGGGCAGGCCATGAATTATGAAACCCTTGCCGGCCTTGATCCAGATGTTGTGATAATAAGGTTGGGATCCTGCACTCTGCGCTCTGCAGATGATGGAGGGGTCATAAAGACTATCGAAACAATAGAGTCCCTTAATATTCCTTTGATCGTTCTTTATGGCCCTCCATGCTACGAAGATCCAGATATCAGTAAAATTTCAGAAGAGATACGCATCATTGGGCAGGTATTCGGCAAAGAGGATCGGGCTATAGAACTGGCCAAATATCTCGAGAGTGTTGTTGAGATGGTTGAAGAACGCACAAAGGACATTTCCGAGTCTGAAAAACCTGAGGTACTCATGTTTGGTCTATCCCCTAAATCAAGAGATGCAGGAGGGGCAGGAACTGTCTGCGGGATTGATACCATTGAATCCTATTTTATAGAGGATATGGTCAATGCAAAAAATGCGTATAATGATACTGGGAACAGAGATATACTTTCAACAGAGCAGGTTCTTGCATTAAATCCCGACGTAATTGTACTGCCCACATCATATGGCTACCATCCCCCAAGCGAACTCTATACTGCCCCGTACTACCAGAATCTTCAGGAATTGGATGCAGTGAAAAACAAACGAGTATTGTCGCTTCCTTGGTCGCCATGTAACTGTGCAAAACGTCTTGAATATCCTATAGACATCATGGTTATCGCCAAAGCAGCCTATCCGGAGAGATTTGATGACATCGACCTCTCGAAATGGCTTCTTGAGTTCTACCAGAATGTGTATGGCGTCAATGTGACAACTGCAGAGGAACTCCGTTCAGCACAGTGGATGGACTGGACATTAGAGGCTGATGTTTGTTGTGAGTGAAGAAGGTTTCATATGTATAAATTCAACCTACTAAAAAAAGTGTCCCTACAGGAGATAGAGGATTTTTCAGAGAGGGTAAAGTTCTATATTGTAGGCATACTTTTTGCAATTTTAATGATTTCAGCTGCAGTAGCAATGGTTGTAGGAGCATATGATATTGCCGTTCTTGATGTTTATCACACAATAGTTGCTCATCTAAGCCCCATGGGGGATGTTGAATCTATAAGTGGCCTGCATAATACGATAATATGGGATATACGCCTTCCCAGGATAATTTTGGCAATTATTGTGGGTATGGCTTTAGCCACCGCAGGAGCTGTCTTTCAGGGGTGTTTCAGGAATCCCTTGGTTGAACCCTACATCCTGGGTATTTCAGCAGGTGCAGCTTTTGGAGCAGCCATGGGGATAGTCTATCCCAGTTTCTTTATATCCATTCAATTATCCGCTTTTATCTTTGGAGGTTTGGCAGTATTTGGAGCGTACTCGCTGGCCAGAGTACGGGGAGAGACACCGATTGTTACGTTGATACTGGGTGGAGTTATAATTGGATCTATATTCTCGGCACTGGTATCTATTTTGAAGTATATGGCAAGCGATACAGCACTCAGGGAAATCGTCTTCTGGTTGATGGGAGGCTTATACTATGCAACATGGAATGACATACTAATTGTTGCACCTATCGTTCTTCCATCTTTCTTTCTGCTATGGTCTATGGGGTGGAAATTGAATATCCTCTCTATGGGAGATGAGGAGGCAAGGGCGTTGGGAGTGAGTCCAGAGAAGTACAAATTTATCGTCATCAGTTTGGCAACACTAATCACGGCAGTATCGGTTTCTCTGGTAGGTATAATTGCTTGGGTGGGTCTTATGATGCCACATGCTGCCCGGATGATATTGGGACCTGACAACCGATTTGTAATCCCTGTAGCTGCTACTATTGGGGGTATCTACCTCATACTTTGTGACACTTTAGCAAGGACACTCACAACTGCAGAAATTCCCATAGGAATTCTGACCTCTATAATTGGTGCGCCATATCTAATATACCTCCTAAGAAATAAAGGTAAAGTCGTTTTTGGGTGACAAAATGTTAAAAGTGGAAAACCTAAATTTCGGATATAACGGAATACCAGTTTTAAGTGATATATCCTTCCACGTAGAAAAAGGACAGTTATGCGGGTTATTTGGACCAAACGGATGTGGAAAGACCACTCTTTTCAAATGTTGTCTCAATTTCTTGAAGCTTGAAAGGGGGAGAGTACTCATAGATGGAGATGATTCAATCAATAAGAGGATTGAAGAGATGGCAAAGACGGTTGCATACGTTCCCCAGGAGCATAAGCCACCTTTTCCTTATCTGGTAAAAGAGGTGGTTCTGATGGGGCGAACGCCTCACTTGGGAGGTATATTTGGTATTTCTAATGAAGATAAAAAGAAGGCGTTAGAAGCTTTAAAGCTGCTTGAGATAACGGATATTGCAAATAAACCCTACAGTCAACTAAGCGGTGGTCAGAGACAGCTTGTACTGGTGGCAAGAGCTGTTGCTCAGGAGCCCAAGCTGTTACTTCTGGATGAACCCACCTCGGCCCTTGATTTCAGTAACCAGATCAGGATATGGAAGATTTTGATAAAGATTAAGCAGAAGGGCACCACCATATTTGCATGTAGCCATGACCCAAACCATGTTTTGTGGTTCTGCGATAAGGTGTTTGCGATGACAAGAAATGGTTTAATTGCCAGTGGTACGCCAGAACATGTGATCTCTGAAGAGATTCTTGATGAGATGTACCAGGATATTTGTAGTGTTGGGACTCTGAATGGCCTAAAGATGGTATTTCCTAAAGATCTTGCTAATGGGCGTTTAACATCAAAGAGACAGGATGAGTGATAGCGTGGCAATTGATGGATTGGCAGTAGAACAAGTAGAAGATATAGACTGGAATGAGGTCTGGAAGAGTGGGATGCTTAAGAACCACTCATCGAAAAATCGTGTGGAATGTTCGAGAGTTTGGGAAAGAAAGGAAGATGCAAAGAGATACGAATCCATGGTTAAAAGGAATAACTGGGAATATGCACAGGAGACTATTGAAGAGCTTGATATCTCACCAAACTCCAGGGTTTTAGACATTGGAGCAGGGCCTGGAACGTTGGCTATTCCGTTATCAGAGAAGGTGGAACATGTAACAGTTATTGAACCTTCAGAAGGTATGATGTGGTGCTTAAAGGAGAACATCAAAGAAAAGGGCATTTCCAATATAACCTGTGTTAAAAAGAGGTGGGAAGATGTAGATCTAGAAAAGGATGTCAGTTTTCCATATGATACAGTAATAGCGTCATTCTCACTGGGCATGCTTGATATCAGAAATGCTTTAGAAAAGATGAATAAAGCCTCATGTAAATATGTTTATATCTACTGGTTTGCGGGGATTACTTCATGGGAACAAAATTACTCGGCTATCTGGAAAAAGCTTCATGGCGAGGATTATCATCCCAGACCTAAGTGCGACTGTTTGTTCAATGTTTTATATCATATGGGTATTCACCCAAATGTTAAAATTTACCCCACAGAAAATGCCAATAGATTTTTAGATATAAAGGAAGCTGTAGACTATTTTAAGACTGGTTTTAATGTAACAAATAAGAGACAGGAAGGTATTTTGAGAGAATATTTAAGTAGCAAACTTTACAAAGAGGATGGATATCTGGTATTAAAGGGCTCTTCCAACTATGCGAAGATTTGGTGGAAGAAACAATAAGAAGATCTAAAAGATGCAAGTATTAAGAAGTTCAGATAACAGGTCTCCTCCTCAGAGTTTCTCCCAAATCCACTGGTTCAACTTTGGGCTTGTATTTTTTATAAACAGAGATCGTTTTAAGTCCTTTATCTTCGAAGATTTTATTTATCTCTCCTATTTGGTTTGGTCTAAGCGGTTGTACTGGACATGGGCGGGTTGGTGTGTTTATCTGGACTTCAT
>JAXHTJ010000098.1:0-9134 GCA_034190245.1 Halobacteriota archaeon
CCATACTCCCAGTCTTCACAGATGATAAAAACAACACCTATTCTCTGAGAGAGCGTATGAGGATCGATCGAGATCCTCGTATTTTATTTCCTTAACATCCATTAACTATTTATCTAATTAAGACAGAAGATAACGAGGAAGGGGAGAGAATACAATGCTTGATGTGGTAGAGAAAGAAGATGTCTTGAATAAGACAGATGCCACTGGAATCATAAAACTGCATAAAGAGACAATAGAAGCGATAAATGAAGATAGGATCAAGAAGGGGAAAGTTCTTGAGTGTGCGAGGATAGCTGCAATTCTGGCGATCAAAAGGACGTCTTATATACTCCCGATGAGTTACAATGTTTCAATAACTGGAATAAATGTTGATTTTAAGATAGGTGAAGATTCGATCGATGTGCTCGTGGAAGTAAGATCTGCTGAGGATACAGTTGTTGAGATGGAGGCTTTGTGTGGTGTAAGCGTTGCTCTACTCACGATATGGGATATGGTCAAATCAGTGGAAAAAGATAAGGGTAGGAACTACCCGCATATGGTCATCCATGGAACAGAGATGATTGAAGAAGAGGCGGAAGTGCCCGGATTTGAGGAAGTACCTGCCTATGCTACGGAAGAAGAGATCGAAGTCGAAGATACAATTGATGAGATTGAGGAGGTTGACAAGGAGTGCCTGAGGGAATTACTTGAGATTGAAGGGCTATCTCACCTGATTGTAGAAGATGAAACATCAAAAGATATCGAAAAATTGTTCAGAGATAAGGTTGAAGAGATCGCCCATGAGATACACATAAAGGTATGTGAGCTGAGGGTCTCCGCTGGCGAAGAGGTGAACGTAATTCTGATCTATTCGACTGGATTTCTCTTCAGATTGACCGATGAAGAGGTAAATTCGAAGATCGAAGATATACTTTCAGATAAGCTGCGCAAGCTGGATATGGACCTTCCGTTGAACGTTATTGTGAAGAAGGCATAACATGACAGCTAAATCACGTTATCTTGAGCTCTTTGAAGTCTTCTATATCCTTCACTAGTTTATTCAGCTCATCGTCTGTAAGTTCCATCCTGCTTCTCATTTTTCTAAGATCTTCGCTCAGCTGTCTTATCCTCACATGCATCAGATATATAAGAACTACACATATCATGAGGCCAATGGCCAGGAGTGTTTGAATCATTTTTTCCTCCCTCCAAACAATGACCTTGCAATCCTGTCCGCAAAACCTTCCTTCTTTTCGGCTGTAGCCTCCTCTTCTTCATACTCCTCTCCCGCGATATCAGCTGCAATCCTTTTATATGCCAATGCCGCCGGAGAATTTGCCGTTCTTACCACGATTGGGGTTTTGAAAGCCGCAGATGTCCTGACGTTGGTATCTTCCGGAACTGTCCCAAGGACCTTTGCACCGATCAACTCCCTGACCTTCTGCACGGTCAACTCCGTCTTTTCTGTTCCAACTCTGTTCAGGATGATTCCGCCTACCTTTCCACCAACCATCTCCGTCAACACTTTTGTCTTTAATGCATCTGCCATCGATGAAAGCTCTGGATTCACAACCAATATAACTTCATCGGCTATGGCCATAGGAATTATTGCATCTTTGCTTATTCCGGCCGGTGCGTCTATCAGCAAAAAATCGACACCTTCTATAAGTCTAACCATGACATCACGTAGTCTTTCAGGATCTGAATTCTGAAAGCCCTGCAACGAGATCCCACTGGGGACAACTCTAACTCCTTGCGGACCATCATATATGGCCTGCTCGATCTCCGCTCTTCCCGCCAGCACTTCATGCAGGGTTACAGGACTGTTCTCCATTCCGATTATCAATCCAAGATTTGCCATGCCTATATCCGCATCCATGATCAATGTACTCTTTCCAAGCATCGCAAGCGAGGTGCCAAGGTTAACGGATGTCGTTGTTTTTCCGGTTCCACCCTTTCCAGATGCAATCGTATATACTTTTTCACCCATCTTTTACCCACCATTATTTTATGCTACCATCTATCTGTTGCCTCAATTTCTTAGCTTCATGTATCACTTCCAAGAATTCATCACTCAACCCAAGCAGATGCAGACCATTCTGAATCTCGTTAATTGGTAATCTATCCAATTTATAGCACTCTATTTGACCTTCTTTCAGAGAATAAATCCGGTTGATTGCTTCTTCTTTGCTAAGATTACACTCCCCATAAAAGACAGACTTTTTAATGTCTCCTTCTTCAAATAATATCAAACCATCCCCCTCTTTTGAGTGTATCCAGATATAACCACTTATATCCCTTGTTATATCTAATATAACTTCTGGCCTTATAAAATGTATGGTCGACCTAAGCATTAGATCTCCTTTGGGTATCTGAAGTGATCTTAGCATAACAGTAAGATTGTCCTGTGAGATGGTCTTACCTTCTGATTCAATGATCTCTCTTATGCTAGTATCTTCTCTTATTGTCTCTTTCATCTTCTGACATGTATTTCTAAGGAAACTCAGTGGTGCAATTCTTTTTGCTGTGATGATGATTGTGAAATCATCAAATTTTTGTGTATATATCTGTTGTGTGCATGTCTCAAAGAGGATGGATTCCATATTATCCAAACTTTTCTCTTCTAGGATCTTTACTAACTCGACATCAACTGAGCCATTTCCAACAGAATATATGTATCCGTTACATACAACGGAAATATTGTCAAGGTATGAATGGCTCAATTTATTCCTTAATATATCATCTAATTTGGGCAACATCGATATCAAACCAGTATTTCAAGACTCCTTTTACATCCTCTCCCACTTTTTTAATCCTCTGGCTATCCAAGCTATCTTGACATCTTATAACACAGATTATCGGCCCGTCTATAGATTCAATTGAATAGATGTACACTCCTACCTCGACCAGTGATATCAGGTTTGTCTGCCGTATCTTCTGTGTCTCCTGGAACATAAAAGAGAATTCCGCAGCTTCTCCTTCCGCTTTTTCCAACGAAGAAGCTATCACCACACCATCTTCAGAGGTGATGGTGATAGATCCCAGAGAGTATTTTCTTGAGATGGCTTCCATGCTATCCTGGATACTTTGGGTGTTGACCACATCGATATCGAGTGGTAGAATCTTAGCCGATATATCCTGTTTTTGAAAAACAACGCGTTCAGCAATCTTTCCTATATCGAGTTTCTTCTCCGATGCAAGTTTTTCCTCCTCTTTTAAAACACTAAGTACACCTATTTCTTCTGCCTCCGGTACAACTTCCTCCTCTTCTTTTAATATATTTAGCGTGCTTCTTTTCTGTGTCTCCAATAATGCTGGTTCTTCCCCCCCTCTTGTTGTATTCATCGCACGAATCCGTTCCAACTCAACAACATTTGCTAAAACTTCTTCCACCGAAGCCATCCTTTCATGACTTTTAATGGCGTAGACAGCTGTCCAGAATAGCATCACTGTCATCTCCATAAGAATAATGAACAGCACAAAGTACAACTCACCCCGTCCCAACTGGGATATCCAGCCTAGTGAAAACATATCATTATTACTCTTAAAACGAACAGATATATATACTCTGTGTTCATATTTTTAAAATTATGCATATAGAATAGGCATAAAATCGTGCTTAAGTTTAAATAATGTGAACACAATTTATATATATGTGATCAATAGATTATTTAATTAGACAGAGGGGTGTGATCTACATTTCACTAGAAAACATTTCTGAAGAAGTTGAAGAGAATTCACAGGACGTTGTGGAAGAAGCTAAAGATGAATCGGTTGATGTGGGAGAACTGGATAGGGAATTATTCGAGGGGAAATTAGACGGTAAAAAGGACGATTTGAAGGAATTATTTGCAGAGAATCTTTTAAATGATTTTGATAAAAAGATAAAGGATCTACAGGAGAAACAGAAGGAATATCTGCCTGAAGAGATTGAGGAGGTCAAGGGCTTAAAGAAACTGACATCCCTCGTAGAGAAGAAGCTCGAGATCGAAGAGTATCTACCGGATGAACACGGTGATCTAACAACTTTCGATGGCGTTCCCGGATATGAGGAGGTTGAGCGGTATTGGGTGAACGAACCGTACGCTTTTGTTGTAATCTTATTCAATAAGAACGATAATGAGTACGTATATCATGTTGCAGAGCCTGCATTGACTGATTTTGAGGCGACTTATTTAAATGAGATAAAGCGCAGACTGCAGGATGTTTTGGTAGGAATAAGTGGAGCAAATCAGAATAAAGAGAAGATTCTGAAGAAGAAAGTTAACGAGATAATTGCCGATTATTCAATTCCTGCCGAGCCTTTGACATATTATAAGATCATATATTACATAATCAGGGACTATGTTAAATCGGGCAAGATCACTCCACTGATGAACGATAGCTTGATTGAAGATATATCCTGTAACGGATGGAACTCTCCCGTCTTCTTATACCACAAAAACTACACCAACATTCAGACAAACATTGTTTTTGGCAGCAAGGATCTGAACTCTTTTATTATCAGACTTGCCCAGCGGAGTGGGAAACATATCTCCGTTGCCGAACCAATGGTTGATGCCACGATGCCGGATGGATCCAGAATTCAGATGACCCTGGGCGAAGAGATTACAACAAATGGCAGCACATTCACGATAAGAAAGTTCAAAGATGTCCCGATAACTCCTGTTGATCTGATCAAATGGAACACTTTCTCTACGGCACAGATGGCTTATCTATGGCTGTGCATCGAGAATAACAAAAGCCTGATATTCTCAGGCGGAACAGCTTCTGGAAAGACCTCTTCTTTAAACGCTGTTTCACTATTTATACCGCACAAATCAAAAGTTATCACACTTGAAGATACCAGAGAACTTAAACTACCACATCCTAACTGGATTCCTGGTGTTACAAGGGATTCGTTCACTTCCGATGGTTCTGGTGCTATCGATATGTATGAGTTGCTCAGAGCGGCACTGAGACAGAGGCCTGAATATCTGCTGGTTGGTGAGGTCAGGGGCAAAGAAGCACTCACACTATTTCAGGCTATGTCTACAGGTCACACGACATTCTCAACAATGCACGCCGATTCAGTGGATAGAGTTATTCACAGGCTGGAAAATCCACCGATAAGCGTTCCAAGAACCATGATAGAGGCATTGGACATTGTCAGTGTTCAAGCTCAGACATACTCCGGTGGAAAGAGAGTTAGAAGAAACATGGCCCTGGTTGAGATAACAGAAGTGGATGCGATGACAAAAGTCCTAAAGACTGTAGAAGTTTTCAGGTGGGATCCCAGTACTGACGCATTCCCTGAGGTGGGCGCCTCCCATGCACTTGAAGAGGTCAGGAAACGCAGAGCATGGAGCCCTCAAGAGTTGAAGGATGAGCTGAAGAATAGGCAGTTTGTATTCGAATACATGGTCAAAAATAATATCTTGGACTTTAGAGACGTTGCAACTATCATCCATGCGTTCCAGGCCAATCCTGAAAAGGTCTTGAAAAGGATACAATCGGATCAAACTATCTGAGCTAATGGAGTGATCAAGATGAATGTGGCAAGCGTGGCCTTCGCGATTTTTGGTGAAAGATTAAAGAAGAAAGGCGGTCATGACAGTCTGCAAAGAACATTGAAACAGGCACATATGGCGGTATCATATGAGATGTACATGTCATCTGTCTATCTCTATTCTTTGATTGCGGGGATTGTAGGCACCATAGTAGGGGCGATTTTAGCCTATGCATTTACACATAATAGGGAAATGTCAGAACCGATTACCAAATTCACCTATCACGAGAGTAGTGCAACTATATTACCATGGCTATTACAATACAAAGAGCAATTCATCACTTTGTTTATCATGCTTTTGTGCGTAGCCGGGATTGGCGGAGTTACATTCCTACTCCTAAGATCAGTCCCTGCAATGAAAGTCAGTGGTAGAAAGAGCGAGATCAACAAGATATTACCGTACGCTGTTACCTTCATGTACGCATTGAGTAGGGGTGGGATGAACATCATAGAAGTCTTCAAATCTCTGGCAGAGAGTGAAGATACGTATGGCGAAGTCTCTAAAGAGGCCGCATCGATTATTAATGACATGGAGTTCTTTGGTGCCGATTTAAGGACGGCAATTCAACATTCAGTTGAGATGTCACCATCAGAAAAGTTCCAGCAACTTATGCACAGTTTACTAACCGTGATTGATAGTGGTGGAGATATGGTCGCATTCTTCGCCGACAAATCGGATGAATATCTGGATGCGGCTGTAATGGATCAAAAAGGATTCCTCGCAACACTGGAACTGATAGCAGAGTCCTACGTGACAGCTTTTGTTGCTGGCCCCCTCTTCATAATCATAATTCAAACTGTTATGTCAGTAATGGGTTCGGCTGAACATGCAGCACTCTATGCCATCATATACGCGATGATACCCATAGGTTCTGTTATGTTTGTGGTTATGATATACTTGATGACGCCCACAGAGATGGGAAAATTCGCTCCACTTGATATTGAAACAGAATTTGATACCGAAATTACAATTCCGGATGAAGGTGACGAAATAGAGCAATTTTCTCAACTTGATAAAGACAAAAAGGGCTTAACATTTAAGCATAACCTGAAACACCCACTTGATCCAATAAGGGAGAACCCTCTTAAAGTATTGATAGTCACGGGACCAATTTCAATAGGCTTACTCATCTTTGCAATCGCAAGGAATATCGGCCTGGTCGGGTTTGGAGACGTACTGTTGAACTATTTAATACTCATTGCATACATACTTGTAGTTCCACTGACATACTTCTATGAAACGAAGTCGAGAAAGGAAAAGAAGGTACGCAGGGATATTCCGGATTTCCTACATAAACTTGCAATCACCAACGAGATAGGCATGACTCTTCCGCAATCAATCGAGCTGATGTCCAAGTCAGACTCGGGGTCTATCACTCCTGAAGTAAAGAAGATATGGAATGACATCGATTGGGGTCTCGGTGTCAACGATGCATTCAGAAGATTCGCAAATAGGCTCAAGATGGGTTCGGTAGGCAGGACCGTGACACTACTAACTGAAGCATTCAAGAGCAGCGGAGATGTAAAAGATGTACTCGAGATAACATCAAAAGATGCGAGAACAACGCAGATATTAGAACGTGAGAGAAGCACAAATATGCTGATCTACGTTGTAATTATCTACATGTCGTTCTTGGTCTTCACGATAGTGATATTTATACTCTGTTCATCATTTTTACCGGTGATGGCAGATGCTGGTGGAAATCTGGAGGGCTCTGGCGGAGGGGCCGCAGGAGGGGCAACATTCATGAAAGGGTTCGATTTAGAATTCTATAACAATATATTCTTCCATGCAGCCCTCATTCAAGGATTCTGCTCCGGACTTGTCGCCGGTCAGATGGGAGAAGGAAAGGTTTTGGGAGGACTAAAGCACTCTCTGATCATGCTGACGATAGCTTATGTGATATTCACATTCTTTGTTTGATCGGTCCTTTAACAGGACGATCTAACAACGTCAGCATCTCTTCCTATATTTTTTGAAAGAATCTATATAGTCCCAACTTCACATAATCTCTCAAAGATACTAGGCTTTGAGAGGTACAGAAGATGGTATCAGTCTTATCAAAGGATGAGCTTAAAATCGAGTTGAAAAAGGGATTGGTAGAGAATCTGATAGATCCTGACAAGCAGTTACAGGTGAACGGAATAGATCTGAGCGTATCCCAGATAGAGGTATTTGAAGATTGCGGGAGGATTGCATTTGACAATTCCGAGAGGGTCATCTCCTCCAGTAGAAGACTCGATTTTAATGATGAGGGGTGGATACATTTACCTGAAGGATGCTATAAAGTTATATTCAATGAAGTGGTAGATATACCCAGGGATATGTGTGCGATTGGCAAGCCAAGGTCCTCTCTTCTGAGGAGCGGGTGCACGGTTGCTTCAGCCGTCTGGGATGCAGGATACAAGGGTCGAAGTGAAAGCCTGCTTATAGTGAAAAACAGATATGGGATTCACTTGAAGAGAGATGCATGTATTCTTCAGTTGGTATTTCTGAGGACGACGCCTGTAGGGGAAGGATACGATGGAGTCTATCAGAATGAGAACTTATAAAGGAAAGGGGAAAAAGGGGGAATTTGAGATGAAGATTGTATTTCTTGGTACGGGGGAAGCATTTGGTAAGAGGGCAAACACATCAATACTCATTGACGATAAGATACTCCTCGACTGCGGTAATCATACATTGATGCAGCTCAGAAAGATTGGGCTCAATCTGAACAGGATTGAGTTGGTCTACATCAGCCATCTACATGCCGATCACACATTCGGCCTACCATCTCTATTTTTATCCTCAAAAGAAGAACGAAGGAACAAGGAAATAGAAATAATTGCTCCGGCAGGTATAAAAGATCACATCGATCGCATACTGGATCTTTCATACAAAAAAAAGGTTGATGACTTTAAATTTAAAATTGGGATGAGAGAGATAGGGGAAGGGGATAAAATTGACTTTAAAGGGTATGAGTTTACCTTCGCCGAGACGGTACACTCGATAGACTCTTTTGCTGTCTCGGTGAAGACCGATAATAAACTCACATACACAAGCGATGGCGCTCACAGTGATGGAGTGGTGGAGCTGGCAAAAGATTCCGATCTACTAACCTGTGAAGCATATATGGAAGGAATACCCGGTCACTCTTCGATACTAAGCGCTGCTAAGCTCGCAAGATCCTCTAATTCTAGGATGCTAGCGCTGGTTCACGTATTCCGTGGAGTGGATGCAAGTAGAGAAGTAGAAAAAGCCGAAGAGATATTTAAGCCGATATTACTTCCACAGGATCTGGATATGATGTGGGTTTAATCTTGAGTCTTTGATTGATTACGTCGATCTTCACAGTCGCAGATCCTCAACCTTTAAGGTGGATCATCTGCCCCTTATCAATTACTTCTCAGCACAAAGTACCTTCATCCACTCAAATGATTCTACTTCAGAAACTCTGATATCTTTGAATCCCACGTCCCTGATAAGCTCGGACCATGCCTCAAAACTTATACAGTACTCCCCATCGTTCAGGATATACTTCTTCCCGTTGTCATACATCCCGATATACTAAAAGACATTAATTTTTGATTAATTTTAAGTACTACTTTCATCATACATATTAAT
>JAXHTJ010000099.1:0-9101 GCA_034190245.1 Halobacteriota archaeon
CACACTTTCCCATCCTCAAAGCTAATTAGCTTTCATTCTATAGAAATTTTTGGGAGAAAAGACTTTAATTGTTACCCCTCATTGATAGTAGGTGGTAACTTTAAAAAAGGTGAGTAGATACCTTTATTTTAATCTTTAGATTATATTAGATAGATTGAAAATTTAATGGAAAAAATGGGTAGTATAATTATAAGTTATACCTCTATTTATTTAAATCATGGAGGTACTATGACTGATCGTTGGGGAAATAGTGGCACTTATGAGGATATACTACGTCAGACATATGAAGGTGTAGATTTAAAAGTCGAGGATCTATACTTACTTGAGGCTTGTGATTTAGAGGGTCTGCACGAACGTGTTACCCACCAAGCGCTAGCAGCGGTGATCCACGCAAACCCGGCACTTCGACGAGTGTGGAGCGCGCGTTATCCTGAAATATGTGCTTTCATCGATATGATCACCACAGAATATGGTCCGGCTCCAACCAAGAAAGAATTAGATCTCCTCACCGACAAGGTAGTATGGGAAATCGCTGAGTTATTGATCTACCATTGCTATCCAGAGATATACGAAGAGCGCGTATCTATCTCTTGGGACTTCGAAGAATTGACTACAGAAGTCTCATTGGATGATCGTGTGGTGGTCGATGTTGGCGCTGGAACAGGCCGTATCGCATTTCAAGCAGCGCCGTTAGCGCGGTGGGTTTTTGCAGTTGAGCCAGTGAGTTCGTTCCGTCGCTTCATGCGTGAGCGAATTAGAAATGAAGGAATCAAAAACGTTTATGTTATTGATGGATTTCTCTCCAATATTCCATTACCTGATGGATTTGTTGATGTATTAGCAACTTGTCAAGCCTTTGGATGGTCATTGCTGGATGAGTTAAGCGAGATCGAACGAGTAGTGCGACTTGGCGGAAGTGCAATCCATTTCAGCGGAATGCTCGTTGACGAAAACGGACCAATCTATCCAGTGATCACATCTGCCAAATGGGGTTACGAATGCAAACAATACTGCAACCAGGGCGAATGGCATTGCAAGTATGTCCGGCACTTTTGACCACGACCTTGTCGATGCTTTTAGAACAAACAAGATGGTATGACAAAGTGTATGCAGTGGATGGATACATGGCTAATTTTACCAAAAATTCCGAGAGATTATTTCTGGGAACAATGAGAGGTATAACAAGACACTAGAGCCGACTAAACTAGCGGATTCGATCTGTAGCTGTCCGTTTGCCAAGTTGAGTTTTGCGAAGGTCGAGTGTCTTCTTGGCAGTGACTCAAGCGGCAGTTCTCGCCATGCACGGTCTATCGGTTCCGTCATGACACAGCTCTTCTCTGAACTCCCAATGGTTAAGACCAAAAAGTATGCGCTGCCCCCTGATAATCTAAAAGAGACTAACGGCTTTCAATTGAGCCGGTTTTTATATCTTTCATTATATCTCTATCTTCTGTTCATAATCTATATAAGATTGTTCATGGCTTAATCTATAATTGTGACTGGATAGTGAATTCTTCAGATACTTTTATCAACGGTGACTACCCAAAGCCCATTGTCGAAGAAATTACGAAAGAATCAGAGAATGCTTATGCAAAGAGGAAGATTCAGAAGAAGTTGTACACATTTTGGATTTTATCTTTAATAATTCTTGGAACGTCTGGACTTGTATACCTTTATTTGCCCGATATATCAGATGTTATTGAAGATATCGAAGACCCAACGGGTGCAAAGCAAGCTGAGTTGTTTTCTCGAAAAGAATTTGTTAGAGAGATCGATGATTGGAAGTTCAGGATGGTATCCGATTATCGATATACTCTAACCGGGAAGGTGGTGGGAAAAGATGAGTATAAGAAGAGTGCATTGGATAAACTCATTCCGATGGATCTTGGGATCGCATGGGGGGATGTGATTGATCCAGAGAATTCTGGATGGGTTAGATTTACTAAAGGCAATAGACACCTCACTGCGTTCTATAATTTTCCAGAAGGTACGGATTTTTCAACATGCCTAAATTTTTGCAATCAAATCAGCAATAATCATCTAATTTTTGCAGATGAGACGGTTCATGATATGGCAAAAGAGGTTCAAGTGGGCGACATTGTTAAGATTGAGGGCTACCTTACTAATGTATATGGTGTACGAATCGATGGAGCGCGCACTGAATGGCTAACGAGCACCAAGAGATATGGTACTTTATGTGAAACCATATATGTTAAAAAGATCACGATCCTGGAACCATTAGAATAGAGGCTTTTTCAAGATGCCATGACATAATATAAAAAATCCTTAAGCAGTCATGTGAAAGGCGGATTACCTTCCCAGCGTCTTGAATAAACCATTTTCTATCTCCGGTTCGGGCTTAAATATATCGAGCTTGTATCTCTTTTGAAGATTGTTTAAAGCTTTCGATAGCTGTTTTGCCTTCAGGCTAGAAGCGATAGCAAAAGGTCCGGTTGCGGCATTCAAGCCGTACTTTACAGCCAGGTCTATGTCATCAATTGATTCTACCACTCCTTCCTTGTATACACGCACTGCCTCATTGATCTGAATCGCTATCATTCCCATGGGTGAAATATCCAACTTCTCCTTACAAGACGTATCTATCTGGGCCTTGCCTCCTTCCCATGAATAGATACCTTTGCCCGTCTTCATGCCAAGATCACCCTTCTCTATAAGCCCCTTAAGAACCTTACCAGGCGCATACTCTGGAGATAGTGTCTCGGAAAAATAACTCATTACGTGATAGAAGACATCTATACCGACGTAGTCCATAAGTTCAAAGAGCCCCATCGGCATATTCATCCTCTTCATCGCAGTGTCTAATGCATCAGGCTTAATCATTCCTTCATCGAGGATTGCGCTTGCAAGAGCCTGGTTAGGTGCAGCTATCCTGTTGACGATAAAACCCGGCGAGTCCTTGAGAACCTTTACAGGAATCTTCCCTATCAATTTTGAGAACTCGATTAAAAGCTCAACACACTCGTGGGAAGTCTCTTTACCATAAATTATCTCGACAAGCTTCATCCTGTTCACCGGATTGAAGAAGTGCATTCCAGCAAATCTCGCGGGGCTCTTAACAGCGCTTGCTATCTCGGTAATGCTCATTGAGGATGTGTTGGAAGCAAGTATCGAATCTTCAGATGCTGCGTCTGAGACTTCCGAAAATACGGTCTTTTTCAGACCCATGACCTCTGGAACCGCTTCAATTATGATCTGTGCATCTGAGACCGCCTCTGTTGTATCAAGAGTTGTTGTCAAGAGATTGTTGAGAATATTGTCCCTTTCAGATGGTGTTATCTTCTCCTTTCGGACCATGATATCCAGACTCTCTCTTATCTTTGCCACGCCATTTTCGAGAAACTCCTCTTTGATATCCTTCATAACAACCCTATAACCGCCCATCGCACAGACCTGCGCAATTCCATGTCCCATGGCACCGGAACCAATAATTGCTACCTTTTCAACTTCATCCAGTTTCATCTTACACCATCAGAAATACAGACGTGAAATATTCATGATGGGGCCACGGAGATTTGAACTCCGGTCCGAGGACCCCCAGTCCCCGAGGATATCCAGGCTACCCTATGGCCCCATAAAGTAGTTATACTCGTTAACTATGGATACGCATATTATTTAAGCCTTCATGATAATATCTCTTTTCAAACTTTACGGTGATAAGATGGTAGGAATCATGACGTACGGGGTGTATATCCCAAGGTATCGGATCAAGACTGAAGAGATTGCAAGGATGTGGGGAAAAGATCCAGAGGGCATGGTGAAAGGGCTTGGAGTTGAGGAGAAATCAGTGCCGGATCTGGATGAAGATAGCATCACAATCGCTGTTGAAGCTGCAAGAAATGCCATAAGCCGCATAGATATGGACGCCAGCGAAATTGGTGCGATTTATGTGGGATCTGAGAGTCATCCCTATGCAGTTAAGCCTACGGCAACAGTAGTGGCAGAGGCAATAGGAGCTGGCTCAGATCTTACAGCAGCCGATTTTGAGTTTGCCTGCAAGGCCGGGACAGCAGCCATTCAGACTTGCATGGGGTTGGTTGCTTCGAAGAGAATAAAATACGGTCTTGCAATTGGTACAGATACATCTCAAGCCGCACCTGGAGATGCTCTCGAATATGCAACAGGGGCGGGTAGTGCTGCCTATGTAATAGGAGATGGAGAGGTTATGGTGGAGATCGAGGATACATACTCTTTCACAACCGATACCCCGGATTTCTGGAGAAGAGAGGGAATGAGCTATCCGGAGCATGGAGGCAGGTTTACAGGAGAGCCAGCATATTTTAAGCATGTAATTTCAGCAACTAATGGACTTTTTGAGAAGATGGGAACTAGTATTAATGATTATGATTATGCCGTCTTTCATCAGCCAAATGGAAAATTCCCGATGAGGGTATCAAAGATTTTGGGATTCAAGAAAGAACAGATCGAACCGGGTTTGATGGTCAGAAAGATCGGAAATACGTACTCTGCATCATCACCTATTGGCCTTGCTGCAACTTTGGACCAGGCAAAACCGGGTTCAAGAATACTGATGACTTCGTTTGGATCCGGAGCCGGTAGTGATTCCTTCAGCCTGAGAGTGACAGACGTCATAGAGAGATACAGGGATAAAGTACCGACAGTTTCAAAGTTGATAGAAGATCCAAAATATCTTAATTATGCAATGTATGCCAAGTACAATAATAAACTGCAGATGTGATATTAATGAGAGATGTAGCAATAATCGGAATTGGAAATACCAAATTCGGCGAGATGTGGGATAGGTCATTTCGAGATATGGTTGTAGAGGCCGGATCAAGCGCTGTCGATGATGCAGGAGTCGATGGAAGTAAGATCGATGCCCTATACGGCGGAAATATGAGTGCGGGCAGATTCGTTGAGCAGGAGCATATCGGTGCTCTGATTGCGGATCATGCGGGCCTTGCAAGCATGCACATACCCTCAGTGAGGGTGGAGGCAGCCTGTGCTTCCGGTGGGCTTGCACTGAGACAGGGGATAATGGCTGTTGCCTCTGGGTGGCATGATATAGTTATCGCAGCAGGAGTTGAGAAGATGACTGATGTCGCATCTGGTGAGCTGACAGACATCATCGTCTCGGCAGCAGACCGTGAGTGGGAGGGGATGGCTGGGGCAACCTTCCCGAGCATTTATGCCATGATGGCCCGATCACATATGCATAAGTATGGCACTACAAGAGAACAACTTGCCATGGTATCGGTGAAGAATCACCACAATGCTACAATGAACCCAAAGGCCCAATACAGAAGTGAAATAACGGTCGAAGCCGTGCTCAATTCAACACTCGTCGCAGACCCTCTTACTATTCTTGACTGCTCACCGATAACGGATGGCGCCGCAGCTGTTATACTGGCCCCGGCAGAGATTGCAAAGGAGTATACCGACTGCCCCATATACGTAAAGGCTTCAACACAAGCAAGTGACACGATAGCACTTCACAGCCGCAAGGATATAACCACGCTGAAAGCTACAGTTCACGCATCAAAGAAGGCTTATGAACTCGCCGGTCTAACTCCAAAAGATATAGACTTGGCTGAGGTGCATGACTGCTTCACCATCGCTGAGATAATGGCTATAGAAGATCTCGGTTTTGTCCCGAAAGGAGAAGGTGGAAAGGCTACAGAATCAGGAATGACTGCTCTTGATGGAGAGATACCGATAAATCCGAGTGGGGGTCTTAAGGCCTGTGGCCATCCACTGGGTGCTACCGGAATTAAACAGGCGGTGGAGATCGTAATGCATCTGAGGGGGGAAGCAGAAAAGAGGCAGGTTGAAGGAGCTGAAATCGGGCTAACACATAACGTTGGAGGATCAGGAGGGACAGCGGTAGTACACATACTCTCCAGATGAAGCTTTCGACTTAACGTAAAGACGGCGTCAGTCCAACTTCACCAATCGTGGAGATGCTTCTCAATCCTATCAGGTCGATCAATATGCTATTGACCCTGACAAGCAGTGAGAAGGCAAGACCTACACCACTTCCAACTCCCAAAAGATAAAATACTGCAGCTGCACCACCCTCCATGACACCTATACCGGAGGGGGTCAAAGGAACAAACGCAAGCAATGTTATCAAGGGATGCAGCAGAAAATAGACGTAAAAGGGCAGATCGATCCCAAGAGACCTCCCGATAAGAAACCATTGTAAACCCAGAATAACCCAGCAGACGACGCTTGTTGCTACGATTACATCAGCGCTACTCTTGATCTTCAAACTTCTCCCTTTGAGTCGCATATAATTCTCCTGAAATCTACCGATGAAGGGTATCCTCGATAAAATGGTTGCGGAAAAGCTCTCCTTACTCCACATGGTTATCACCATCATCGATCCAATGGTCAAAAATAAGATGCCTGCAAGAGAGAGCGAGATGAGAACACTCCTCCCCATCTCAGTCGTTGAAACAAGCAGCATAATGCCGAAGAAACCTCCCACAACCTTCAATATGAATTCAATTCCTGCCGGAGCTACTATTGCGGCCATACCGTCTGTAATATCCGATTGTCCGGACCTCTTAAGTATATATGGCAATATGAAATATCCGCCTCTGGCAGGAGTAATATCCGAAGCGAGCATACCTCCCATGTGTGCAAAGAAGACAGTGTGGTCAGTATCTCGGCCGACCTGTCTCAGAAGATATGACACTCTGAGAGTCATTATAAGGTTATAACAGAGGTACGCTCCTGCAGCAGAGATAAAGTACTTTAGATCAATCTCCCGAAATATTCCCATAATCTCTTCTGCATCCAGTCTCCAAAATAGAAGTGCAATTATTAGCACCCCTAAAGTAAGTTGAACAATCTTAGTTTTAACGCTTGAAGTCCTCTCCTGCACCTATCTCACTCCTTACGCGAAGTACCGTTCTGAACATATGTACAGTGTCTTTTATCGGATCGACCTTGCTATCTTCGCTGTTTCTCCACATTATCGGAACTTCTGAAATTTTATAACCCTTTGCATTTGCTTTGGCCAGAAACTCGGTATCAAAGGCGAATCCATCACACTCAACATCGACATTCTCCCAGACCTCTCTTTTGAAGAGCTTACAACCACACTGGAGATCGTATACATCGACTTTTAACATCGAGCGAACGATATTCCTATACAGATTCCCGAGGAGTATGCGGTGAAATGGCTGCCTTTTTGTGATCTTCGAATCCGGTAGATTTCTTGATCCGATTGCAATATCAAATCCCTTGTCGATCTCTTCTTTGAGTTTTAGTAACTCGTTTGGATGTGTTGCCAGATCTGCATCTATGAATCCGAATATATCACAATCCGCAACTCCCAATCCTCTTTTAATGGCAGCGCCTTTACCACGTCTGTTTTGTTCGGAGGAGATGATGACATTGTCGCACCTCCCCAAAAATTCTTCGATGATCTTTCTGGTGTCATCGGTTGATCCATCCTCGGCGATTATGATCTCGATCTCTCCAAGATTGAGTAGCGCTTCTATCATCTCTTTTATATGCTCCTCTTCGTTGTATGTCGGGACAACTATTGAGATCATAATAGTGATCACCTATGGTCTTGTTAGTACTCTTACTTTGAGACGTAATAATATTCTCCATTGGTCTTCTGTTCCCTATCAAGCTTGGAATCCGGTTTGTTTATCCTCGGTCTTTTGGTCTCGTCTCTTCTGAATGTTATACTGAGTCCCTTCAGAAACCTGTTCATCCCATCTCTCATCTCAAAAGGACCAAATACCTCACCATGAACGGTGGGTTCACCGGAAAAGACGATGAGCCCATCGCTTAAGAGATCTATCATGTATATATCGTGATCGACTACCATGGCCGAAACATCGTTGTTCTTCGCAAATCTTCTGAGGGCTTTGGTCGCCTGTGCCCTCTGCTCGACATCCAGATGTGCAGATGGCTCGTCGAGTATGTACATATCTGCATCCCGGCTTAGACAGGCAGCAATCGCCACTCTCTGGAGTTCTCCACCGCTTAAGTTCATGGTATTGGAATCGAGCAAACCTTCCAGCTGGAGCGGCCTTAGTATCTCATTAATGTAATACGAGAGTCCGATATCCTCAGTTAAGGATCTCAGAAGTTCACGGACTGTTAAATCCTGGGCTTTGAGATATTGCGGCTTATATGAGATCTTTATGTCGAGGTCAACTTCGCCTGATGACGGCTCAATCTCACCGGCAAAAACCTTGACAAAGGTGCTTTTACCTATCCCATTCTGACCTACAATTCCTACAACCTCACCTTTCCTGATCCGACCGCCTTTAACCTCAAGTGTGAAGCCATTGTATCCCTTGGAGAAGGCCGAATACTTGGCAAGAGAAGCGAGTTCCGCTGGTGGCCTGGGTGCGTGAAGCTCAAACTCTATTGCTTCCGGCCTGATCCTTATATTCTCCTCTCGCAGATAACCCTTCAGATACTCATTTATCCCAACTCGCACCCCTTTTGGCTGCGTCATTACTCCATAAACACCCGGCTTTCCATATGTGATATGAATAACATCCGCCAGTAGATCGAGTATCGCCAGATCGTGCTCTACCACCATTACTGTCTTCGACTCGGCAAGTTCCCTGATCAACTTGGCAACGTTTATGCGCTGAAAGACGTCAAGGTAGGGTGTGATCTCATCGAAGAAGTAAAAATCGGCATCTTTGGCCATACAAGCAACAATTGCCACTCGTTGAAGTTCTCCACCACTCAGATCTATTAGCTCTCTTTCTATGATAGATTCGATCTTGAATCGAGCGATCAATTCATCGAGCTTTCCACGTTCATCAGTTCTCTTCAGGAGCTCAGAAACACGCCCCTCGAACTTCTTTGGAATGAAGTCAATGTACTGGGGTTTAATGGATATACGTATCCCGCCACCCTTCTGCACCTGTCTGAAGTACTCCTGCAGTTCGGATCCGGCGTAATGCTTGATAACATCCTCCCAGTTTGTATCTTCAGAGCCAAGATTGGGTTTGAAGATGCCTGAAAGTATGTTTATTGCCGTGCTCTTCCCTGTGCCGTTGGGTCCCAGAATACCGGTGACTCTTCCCCTGGTAGGAATCGGTAAACCGTAAAGCACAAACGCATTTGGCCCATATCTA
>JAXHTJ010000100.1:0-8889 GCA_034190245.1 Halobacteriota archaeon
AACAAGGTTAATTGTGAAGTGGCGAATATGAAGGATGTTTTGTTGAAGATACTTTCCCTGCTTGGACCGGAGGTTGAAAAATATTATGGTTGAGGGAGTTTAATGGGGGAGGTGGGATATATACTTAGGAGTTCTGGTAAATAAATATTGTGGTGTTATTTAGGAAGCTTTACAGTAGTTTCATTTACCATAATCTCTCTCGCAAATCCTAAAAATTCTTTAATCGCTTCTGAAGGCCCATTGTTAATAGAACTTTCACAAAAATTAGCCTCGGAACCGTTATGAAAATGCTTTGGAAAGGTTTTAACATATTCCCATCTTTTGTGAGGGATGTTATCGTGTCTGCAAATCTTTCCATCGATATGACCTCGTTTCCAATGGTATGCATATCTTCCTTCGATCTTTTTCGAAAGCCAAATATCGATAAAACTACCATCTTTTAAGTATATTCGCAGTTTGTCTACAGACTCTTATACTATTTCAACAACGTCAGAAAACCCAACTTCGGCAATGAAAGATAATTTCTGGTAAATACTCACTGAACTACCTCTAATGCCTTCTTTATCGATTCCCTTTCCGATTCAAGGTGATCTAGCTTAAAGAAGTCTTCCCAGGTCCCTTATTCCTCAAGATCTCCATTTCTACATTTTTATATCGCTCTTCGAACTCATCTATCGATGGGATTCCATACTTATTCGCAATATTGAATATTTCAGATTCGCAGCGTCTTAATTTGATTGTAAATATGTTTTTAAACTTTCTTTCTCTAATTCTTCTTGGCTTATATTCAATATGGAAGTGATTTTGATATTGCTTTCATATATACTATCTTCTTCTCTTATTACTCTTACTTAAAACATACGCCACAGCCAACAACCCTGCAATTGCAAATCCCCCTTCAAAACCAGGCGTAGCCCCTCTCCTGCCCCCACCAGGTGTTTCAGCAGGAGAAGAGGAAGTCGGAATCACTTCTGTTTCTTCAACGATTAAAGTCTTCTTTTGATCCCCGATTTTGATGTTATGGGTGCCTACCTCATCCAATTCATCTTCAGAAAGTTTGAACTCTATTCTCTTTGTTTCATCATCAGCAAGATGCAAGTTGTTAGTTATGTTCTTACCATCGTAGAAGAGTTTAACATCCATGCCTTTCAGGTCGCTTTTCCCACCGATGTTTGTCACATTGACAGAAATAGTAACTGCTGTTCCTAATTCAGCAGGATTTGGAGTTATATTAAGATCATTATATGTATATTTATAAGGGGCGTAAAGTGATGAATTTTTTTCAACTATAAATCGCATATATGGCCCCCTCGCTACGATCTTGTTACCGTCGTTTTTGTCCTTTGCGATTATTTTGAACCTGTAAGTATCTTGAATAGCATCCTTGTCAATTTTATAAGATATTATCCCGTATGTCTTTTTATATGGCGTAACGTCGTCATTGATCCGCTTGTCAGAACTCGTACTTGCACTGAATGTTCCTCCTGTACGTGATCTCTCGCCTTCCATCTCGAATTTAATGTTCGGTTTGAATTGCCCTGTTTTTGTATCTTCTTTTGTTTTTCCAGTTGCCTCAACGTATATGTAAACGGTCGATCCCGGTGGGAAGTGTGGTTCACTACTGTAACTATGGAACCTATAATGGGCTGTGTAATCTTCATATCCAGCTGGTTTATCGGCGCAGATGACAGCCTTATCGACAAATGGTATGGCATGCACTGGCACTATCGTCGAAATCGCACATATTAAAAGTATTACTCCTATTACTGCTCTACTTATTTGCATGCCATATCAAGAAGTTCAGTTCTTAGTTTCCATTAACCACTTGTTTTGCTATCTCCGTCACCTCATCAAGCGTGAGCCCCATCCGATCCATCATCCTGTTGTACTCTTCAACGAACTGCTCAAACTCATCCTTTCCTCTTTTAAGCTGCTCGGCCTTCACACGACTCACGATCTCAAGCAGTTGATCATGCGACGGTACAAGCCCAAGAGGTTCCAGAGCTTCCTTCAGAACAACAGCAGTTCCAGAGAACTTACCATATCTAAATTCTGATTTTCTACCGAGCCATTCATGCGGTATTGATTCATACGTCAATGGGTGGGCAAGGACACCATGCGCATGTATTCCTGATTCATGTTTGAAAGCGTTTGCACCGACAATGGGCTTGTTTACATGAATGGGCACTCCTGCAAACTTGGAGACCATCTTGCACAGCTCGTATAAACCCTCCATATCTACCCTCGTCTTTATTCCATAGAGGGTCCTCAAAGCCAGAACCACTTCCTCGATCGGTGCATTGCCAGCCCTTTCCCCCAGACCCAGGATCGTGCCATTCACACCAGCAGCACCTGCCTCCAAGGCCGCTAAAGTATTGGCCGTTGCCAGTCCAAGATCGTTATGGAAGTGTGGGCCAACAGCTAGTCCATCTTTACGTAATCTACTGATCAACCATCTTGTGGAAACCGGAGTGAGTGTTCCCGTTGTATCCGAAATTCCGGTGGCCATAGCTCCCGATTCCAGAGCCTTTTTTGCAATCTTTACAAAATAAGGTATGTCTGCACGAGAATCATCTTCTCTCCCGAAGACAACCCTGAGTCCATGATCTGTTGCGTAATCTAAAGCCTCCATATACATATTTATATTCTCTTCAAGCGTCAGTTTCAGCTTGTACTTAATGTGGAATTCTGAGCAAGAAGTAAATAGGTCAACTGCTTTTGCATCTGCATCCAGCGCGGCATCAATATCTGTCTTTTTCGCGCGCGCCATGACAAAAGTCAAAAGTCCTTTTATATTTTCTGCGTGAATCATCTTGCAGGCCTTCATCTCTTCTTCTGAAACCGCAGGATACCCGATCTCAGCCCCCATGATTCCGATTTCGGCCAGCTTTTTTGCTATCTCGACCTTCTGCTCCGGCGTGAAAAAGACTCCGGGCTGCTGTTCTCCGTCACGAAGGGTCGTATCCGTAATTCCAACTACACCGGGAAAATTGAACTCATCTGCACATTCTTCGACCGTCCAATTATGTACGAGCCCCTGCTCAAAAATCTCAGCATAAGACGGGGGAAGTACTTTCATATATTTTTCTTTTGATATTTTCATACTAACTGCCTCACATTTAATAAATATCAAATTTAATATACATGAGGTAATATTTATAGCTATGCCTTTAGGAGATTTCTTAATAGAAAATGTTGAACTGATACCGGATAAGGAAGCTGTTGTATGCGGTAATAAGAGACTTACATGGAAAGAGTTGAATGATCGAGCAAATTGCATGGGAAATGCATTGATCGATATGGGGATAAAAAAGGGGGATAAAGTTGCCGTTCTGATGTACAATCAACCGGAATTTATTGAGACACTCTTTGCAATGCACAAGACGGGTATCGCACCAGCTCCTGTAAACTACAGGTATGTTGGTGAAGAGATAGAATACATTGTTGGCGGATCTGATTCGGTTGCCCTGATATTTGTAGATGAATTTTTGGAGACGGTGCGATCAATCCAGCCGAAGTTGAGTAAGGTCAAGAACTTTATCTGTGTTGGAAAGTCTCCAGATGATATGATAGATTATGAAGAGTTGGTACAGAAATATCCCAATACCCCACCGGATGTGGAAGTTACAGACGATGATATTGCATGCGTCTATTATACAGGAGGGACTACTGGAATGCCGAAAGGAGCAGTCCTATTACATGACAATATCATGAAGGATATCCCTGCGATCTTCGGTAAAATAATGTCCGATCCTAGAAAATCGAAACAAAGTGGTTCCAAATCACAAAAAATGCTGCTGGGAACACCGCTCTTCCATGAGGCGGCTTATGGTGTTTTGATAGCGGCTTTTCTGACGGGGAGTACATCGATTCTGCTAACAGGAAAAAAATTTGACCCTGTTGAATTGATGGAAACGATTGATAGGGAAACAGTGAATTGGGTTTTAATCGTCCCAACAATGACCAAGCGTCTGTTGGAGTTGCCAAATATTGGTGATTACAATGTACGCTCTTGGGGGATTTTGGTCTCAACAGGGATGGTCTTTCCTGCCGCACTCAAAAAGAAGTTCCTTGAGACGTTCCGCCGGGTTGTAATTGTAGATGCCTATGGCCAGACGGAGCTGAGTCCTCTCGCAATGGTTGAGATCTCAACCTATGCATCTCGCAATAAAATCAAAGACAGGTGCATTGGAACGCCGGTCGATGTGATAGAGGCCAAGGTTGTCAATGAGCGTGGAGAAGATGTAAAACCGGGTGAAACGGGTGAACTGGTACTCAAGGGGGACATTATACTCAAGGAGTATTACGGAGATGCAAAAAAGACTTCTGAAAGGATAAAGGATGACGGTTGGTATCACACAGGTGACCTCTGCACGGTTGGCGATGATGGGAAGTTCTACATAGCAGAGAGAAAGGAAGAGACCATCATAAGCGGCGGGGAGAAGATCTACCCACATGAGATAGAGGAGATGATTCTAACAAATCCAAAGGTGAGAGAAGCGGCTGTGATAGCTGTACCGGACCCGAACTGGGGCCAATCCGGAAGGGCGATCATCCAGTTGAAAGATGGTGAAAAAGCAACTGAAGAGGAGATAATAGATTTTCTGAAGGGCAAGATCGCCGGATACAAAAAACCAAGATCGGTTGTTTTTGTAGAGGAGTTCGAGATGAACGCCATCGGCAAGGTGTTGAGAGGGCCTTTGAGGGAGAAGTACGGTAACTGAAGTTATTGTATCTGTTTGCCTCTTTTGGCATAAGAGTGAAATCATCCATAATTCGCCTTACGCCTTACTATAAATATATAAATAGGTTGGACCAATATTACTGTGATGAGATATGGAACTGGACATTGATCAGAACAAGGTTTATTTCAAGTGCAATGTGTGCGAATATGTCTTCCAGGCAGATCCTGAGATATTGATCAAGTGCCCCATGTGTGGAACTGAAGATGTTTCGAGGACTTAATATAGGGGATATCTGCATAACTTAGATGTCGGAACCATGATCGCGGTAATAGACTATGGAATGGGAAACCTGTTTAATATATGCAATGGCCTTTCTAAAGTTGGCGCCCAACCAAATGTAATATCAGTGCCCGATGAGTTGTTAGATGCAGATGGGATTGTTATTCCGGGTGTCAGCTCTTTTGGGGAAACGATGCAGAATTTAGAACCTTTCATTTCCGTGTTATCTGATCTGGTTGATGATGGAACCCCGCTACTCGGGATCTGTCTGGGTTTGCAGATTCTCTTTGAGTATAGTGAAGAAGGTCAGGCCGGAGGTCTCAAGATGATAAAAGGGAGGGTAGAACGCCTTCCAGGTGAGGTAAGAATTCCTCACATGGGGTGGAACAGCTTGAAGATTCTGGACAAAACCGCTCTCTTTAAAGATATTGATGAAGGGGATTTCTTCTTCTTTGCACACTCCTACTTCTGCAAACCCGGGGAGGATGATGTCGTTGTTGCGGCAGTCGATTACGGGGGTGATGTTCCTGTTGTTATCGAGAAGGGAAATATTTGTGGTGTTCAGTTCCACCCTGAAAAGTCGGCAGAGAAGGGACTGAAATTTCTGAGTAACTGGGTTGAGATGTGTTGCAAATAGGCCTTTTTCAGAAGCTTATCACTTCTCTCCCCTGATCATCGCTGTCTTTCCGGTTCTCGCAATCTCTTTTATCCCGAACCGTTCCATCAGCGTGATTATCGCATCTATCTTACCCTCGTCACCAGTAACCTCAATGGCCAATGTGTCTTTACCAACATCAACTATCTTGGCCCTGAATGTATCGGATATCTGCATCACCTCAGATCGAGTATCCACTCCAACGCCCACCTTTATCAAGGCAAGCTCTCTTTCCACTGAATATTTGGACGGCATATCAACAATCTTGATGACATTTATAAGTTTGCCCAACTGCTTCCTAACCTGGTCCAGGACCCTGTCGTCTCCAGTTACCACGATCGTCATACGTGATATATCCGGGTCATTTGTGACGCCTACCGAGAGGCTGTCGATGTTAAAACCCCGCCTACTGAACAATCCGGATATTCGAGCCATTACTCCAGGTTTGTTCTCAACAAGTACCGCAAGTGTATGTTTCATAAGATCACCCCAACATCTCTTTTATACAACCACCAGGTGGCACCATCGGGTAAACATTCTCCTCTTTTGAAACCCAAAAGTCGATGACAACCGGTTTATCAACGTCAACTGCCTTTTCTATAGCCGGTCTGACCTCGTCTGCATCTGTTACTCGCATACCCACCGCTCCAAAAGCTTCTGCCACCTTAACAAAATCCGTCTTGGTCTCCAGACTGGTGTGTGAGTATCTCCTGTTGTAAAACAGCTCCTGCCACTGCCGCACCATCCCAAGGTACCCGTTGTTGAGTATTGCAACCTTCACCGGAATCTCATTTTCAACTGCTGTTGCTAACTCCTGACATTTCATCAAAAAGCTTCCATCACCAGCGATATCAAAGACAATCTTTTCCGGACATCCAACCTTGGCACCTATCGCCGATGGCAGTCCAAAACCCATAGTTCCCAAACCCCCTGATGTGATGAGAGTTCGTGGCTTTGTATACTTGAAATATTGTGCTGCCCACATCTGGTTTTGCCCAACATCCGTCGTAATAATCGCATCAGGGAAAGCCTCATATATCTGCTCAATGACAAACTGTGGTTTGAGTCCATCCTTTTCATAGGTGAGGGGATTTTCCTTCTTCCAGCTCTTTATCTGCTCATTCCATTCTTTATTATCACACTTCGTCATTCTTTCCAGAAGATCCTTGAGAATATTTTTGGCATCCCCAACTATCGGGACATCCACACTTACTGTCTTCCCTATCTCGGCAGGATCGATATCTATATGAATTATCTTCGCACCCGCTGCGAAATCGCTGACTTTACCGGTTGCTCTATCATCAAATCTGACGCCCACTGCAATGAGAAGATCGGCATCAGAAACGGCATAATTGGCATATTTTGTGCCGTGCATCCCGATCATTCCCAGGGACAATGGGTGAGTCTCAGGAAAACCCCCTTTCCCAAGTAATGTTGTGGTCACAGGGGCACCGGTAATCTCAGCAAGCTCTTTAAGTTCTTTATGTGCACACGATAATATAATTCCTCCACCTGCAAATATAACCGGAGACTTAGATTTTTTGATAAGTTCGGCGGCCTTCTTTATCTGAAGGGAATGTCCCTTGTCTTTGGGCTTGTAACCGCTCAATTGTGCCGTCTTTGGAAAATGAAAGTTTGATTCGGTTTTAAAGACGTCGGTGGGTATATCGATAAGAACGGGACCAGGACGCCCTGTTGAAGCCAGATGGAATGCCTCCTTAACGTACTTGGGCAGATTATGGCCATCGGTAACCAGATAATTGTGCTTGGTTATCGGTATAGTTATACCGGTGATGTTCGCCTCCTGAAATGCATCATTTCCTATCATATGTGTAGCCACCTGACCGGTTATTGCTACAATCGGTATCGAATCCATGTATGCATTTGCAATACCGGTTACCAGGTTAGTTGCTCCCGGCCCGGAAGTTGCCAAACAGACACCCACCTTACCGGTTGCTCTTGCGTATCCATCGGCGGCATGTGCCGCACCCTGCTCGTGTCTGACCAGTATGTGCCTTATATCAGAATCATACAACTCATCATACAATGGCAGTAACACGCCGCCAGGATACCCAAATATCACTTCGACACCTTCATCTTTCAGGCTCTTAACCATCGCTTTTGCTCCATTCATCTTCGTCATATCATCCACTCCATATAAACAGTTCTTTCAAATTTTAAAAAACCACAAAAAACATTATACTGCACACTATTTGAACATCCAAAAAAGCCCTTATAAGGGACGTACAAAACGATCCCACGCAGAAATCATGACTGTCACACTCTTAATTTAAAAGTAACATCATAATATATAAATATATTTGTTTGATAGGGGTATAGTAGAGAAAGGAGAAATCCCGCCTTAACTCAGTCTGGCAGAGTGTGCGGCTGTAGTACGTCTATGCGTTTAATCGCGCAAATTACCGCACTTGCAGAGACCGCAATGTCCCCGGTTCGAATCCGGGAGGCGGGATTCTTATCGAATCCTTACGATAAGACAGGCCATTCAATCAACACCAAACGAAAGGTATATGACTTCCAACTTGATTAGTATAAAAGAAGTTGATTAATGGACTTTAAAAAAGTTTATGCCTGGGTAGTGTAGAGGACTATCATGAAGCCCTGTCGAGGCTTCGACTCGGGTTCGAATCCCGACCCGGGCGTCTTTTTACTGTGTAAAGACCGTGCTTGTTTGAGGTATATTCGTGGGCCGTAGGACGTTTTTTCCTCTAGTTTCCTCTACTCATCAGATATACAACTCCCTTCAATCCTATCTATGATTGTGAATAATGTTTTGACTGTTGACCGTGAGTCTTTAGCGCATCTCAATTGTTGAATCTATTTCACGGGCTTTTTCAAATGCTTATTGTGCTTCTCCATCCCTGCCTAACTCACGAAGAACAACTCCTTTACTGACCCATGCCTCTGCAAGTTGTGGGTTTATCTCAATAGCTTTATCAATGGCCTATAAGGCTTCATCATACTTACCCAAATTACAAAGAACTTGTCCTCTAATGTCCTATGCCCCTGCAAATTGTGGATCTATCTCAAGTGCTTTATCAAAACACTCTATTGCTTCCTTGTATCTTCCTAATTTATTAACCTAAACTCCCACAAATTTAATAACTAATACTCCACTCGCTAACTTTTTAATACATCTTCCTATAAAAACTCTTTGGCGTAAGTTCACGTCATAGAATTTGAGGGGACGATATGTTCAAGCTTGTAAAGATACCAGATAATCCTGGGGCTTTTTTAGGGGAGTTTAAT
>JAXHTJ010000101.1:0-8588 GCA_034190245.1 Halobacteriota archaeon
CTTTCTGATCCCGGATATATCAATTCTATCTACTCGATCTGAAAAACGTGATTTTGGACTCATTTCATCTTACCTATTTGACCTCTTTATACATGAAACTGTTGTGATGATTATATGGTAATTATATGGTAACTTTTAGAGTGAGAGTGTCAAACTAAGCGATGAGTCATTAACTGACATACTCCAAATTCCTTGATTAAACCTGCAATAATTGGTTAAATATTTTGGAATGTTTTTTGTCATTTGTTAATTTTTAAGAGAATGATAACAGAATACTTTTATAATATTAGTTTGTAATGAACTTTTATTAGCATTAGCCTAAAGGTAAAACGATTTAAGGGCAAATATATAAAGAGGTGAAAGACGTACTGGATAACATGGTAAAAAATACAACTTCAGCGGTTGTGGCGGTAATCGCCATTGTTTGCTTTGCATCAGTAATTTTTTCAGGGTGTATTGAGCAGGATGGGACATCGAAGCCGGATTTGACGTTGAGCAACTACCCAGAATTGTTTGAGAAGGATGTGATAATTGTGATCGGAGAAAACACCTCTCAGGTGGAAAGGGAAAGCGCAGAAGCGATAGCACCGAATTTAGAGAACTTAACGGGACATAAGCCGATAATCAAGAGCGATGGAGAAATTGCAGAGACGAATTTGGGAGATTATAATTTACTACTGGTTGGCACGCCAGAATCAAATAAGATGTTTAAGGAGGTGTATAACATGACAGATGCCACAAGGGTAACGGATGGATATCCGGGAGAGAATAAAGGAATTTTGGAGATTTTAGAAAATCCCTGGGATGAGGATAAGGCGATGCTTCTGGTTGCTGGAAGCGATGAGTGGGGGGTGAAGACGGGAGATTTAATATTAAGGAATCAAAGGTTAGAAAAGAAAAACAAGATTTTCGTAGATTGGGTGGAATATACAGGTGTGGAATTCCCAATTGATAGTGAAGAAGAAGCAATCAAATATGCGAAAACAGATCCTGATGTGGAAAGGTTTATTAAAGAGTGGTCAGAGGAGGGCTTCAAAGTAGGAATTTGGGGCGCATGGGATCCAATTTATAATGTCTGGGAAGTGGGCATCTCTCCCAGAGGTGAGATAAGAGATATTTTGTTCCTACTTCACATTAAGCCTAATGGGGTCATTATAGATAAAGGGATAGTTCCAACAGCATAAGAGGTGAAAAGGAATGAAACATGGTAAGCTCATAAAAATAAGCTGTTTGGTTGTGATTGCAATTTTGATGAGTACGGCACCTTTTTCAATTTTGACTTCGGCAACCGAAGTGAATGCTACCGAGGAAAAGTATATTGAAAATGGTGAAAATCTTTGTTGCAGCGTTGATTCGCCAGAGGACGCACCTCCCAAAGATATTCCGGGATTAAGTTCACAAACAGGTTCAGCGTTAATAGCTTCAACTACTGGAAATGTTAAGACATTCAGAACTGACACCGCTCCTGAACTGGACTGGTACCAACCCTGTAACGGTGGAGACCATCTGATCAACTTTTATATCAATGTTCATGATGTTAATGTATCTACTATCAAATCAGCAACGCTAACTCTTGCGGTTTGGGATGTAGATTTTGATTGTGGTAGTGCCTGCGGCGGAGTATGTGAGCGAGATACTGTGTATATTAATGGCCATCGTTTAACTACACCAGAACCTTATCTGACCGGTGCTAATAATCAATGGAGTACATGTACCTTTAATGTTGAGCCTGAATGGATTGTAGAAGGAGACAATTATATTGAGATATATATTGATTTATTGAGTGGAGAGTGCTGGTGTGTAGAATGTGATTGGGGAGAGTTAGCTGTTGAGATAGAATAAAGTGACTTAAGAGTAGAATCCAAGGATATTTCAATTTCACCAACACAATGGTGGCAGTTCTGGAGACTCCCCTTCGATATTTCTGTAGAAGTCCATAATGATGGATCGGCTAAGGCAGAAAATGTAGAGGTAAAGATTGTTAAAAAGTTCCATGATGTAGAGCTTTGGACCGAAACCAAGACCATAAATGAAATTTCAGCGGGAGGTAGTGCCACAGTTTCAGTGAATTGGATCCTTGATTTCCGTGATGACATCGAAGTAATAGCCGATCCTCAAAATAAAATCGATGAATTAAAAGAGGACAACAACAAAGCCAAAACTACCAAGACAAATGGAAGAGTTACAAATAGTGCTAATCAACCTCTTGTACGGTTACCGGTTACCTATCAAGAAGAAGTGGGTGCCAATTGGGTAGATACTGAGATAACAGTATTCACAGACGATCAAGGTAGATATTCAATAATAAATAATTTGAATGCGATTACTGCTGGCAGAAATGGAAGAACAAAAGCTGATCTTATGTATTCGCCAACTCGTGATACAGGAGATATCAAATTTAGAATAATTGATGAAAGTGAATGGGGTAACGGTAGAAATCCGAGTTCTAGAACGCCTGTTTTCAAACACTCTAACCAATGGATGATGGATAAATCTACGGATCATACAACCGATATAACTTTCGCCGATAATGAAGGGGGGATAGCGTACGTAACTATGGTAACCTGTCGAGACTATCATCAGAGCGGAGGAAGAGCACCATCATCCGAAACGCTTGCCGAAATAAATGATGATGATAGTGGTGGAGCTTATATGAGCGGTAACACTATTCATTTCCCTCCGGGGTTGGGAGGGACTACTAGGCCTTCTGTAATAGGACACGAATATACTCATGTCGTAGAGCAGGGCTGGAGTGTTTTTGGAACACAGAGGACCCCCTCTCATCCACGTGGCCACGATCCGACCCACTGTGTGGAGGAAGCTTCTGCCCACTGGGGGTCATGTGAGGCCCGTAATTCTGCGATTTATCAATATCCAGCCGGTGGTGGCTATATTAATATTGATATATCAGATAATACTCAAACAAGCGGCAATCCACCACCGGCACCGCTGTATGCTCGGAGAGAATTCCAGATGGCAGGTACAATGTGGGATCTTGCTACTAATCATGTTTGGGATACATTAAGATATGGAGGTTTTTGGTGGTGGCAAGATCCAGATACTCCAGAAAATTTCTACACGTATTATAAAGACAGAGATCCAGATCCTTCTACTACGATAAAAGGCAAATTCCAGGCACATGGCTATAATACTTCTGGATGGCCCGGTAAGGCTGGACAAGATCCAGATATTTTTACAGAAGTATTTAGCGATTATAAGATAGATACAGATGGTGATGGATTTTCAGAATATCTTAGAGTAAATACTGAGTTGGACATTCCATTTGCTGGAATATACATAGTTACTGGATTTATTGAAGGAATGGAATTTGGTGCTAGCAATACTAGTTATTTGACTGCCGGGATTCAAAATGTGTCTTTAGACTTTTATGGTGAGAATATATTTGAAAATGAGTTAAATGATCCATATAATATCTCGGCCTATTTGTATGATGAAAACTTTACACTCCTAGACTATCGCATAGGTGCATATCTTACATCTCCCTATAATTACACAGAATTTGAACAACCAATCATACTCTTCACAGGAAACTACAATGATTACGGAACTGATGAAAACGGTGATGGCCTCTATGATTACCTCACAATAGATGTTGAAGTAAATGTTTCAGAATCAAGATATTATGAGATATATGGGAATATTTATTCAAATGAGGACCTCATAGGTGGTGCGAGTAACTTCACTTATTTGGATGAAGGTATACATTCCATACAGCTCGATTTTGAGGGGGTGACTATCTATGCAAGCAATCTTAATGGCCCATACACAGTAGACTTATCAATTCCCCGTGGGTATGGAATCAATACTTCAGCATATAGTTTCACAGAATTTCAAAGACCCGGTGCAAGTCCTGAGGAAATAATATCAGACTTCGGAGTAGACACAGATAACGATAGTTTATACAACTACTTAGCAGTTGAGGTAAGTATAGATTGCACTTTACCTGAGAATTATATGGTAAGCGGGTACTTATATAACAGTTCAGGAAGACATATAACATCCACATATAACAGCACCTATCTTATGTCAGGCTCCCAGATCATACAATTGAATTTCGACGGTATCACAATTAGAAATGAAAACATGGACGGACCATACAACCTTACAATAGAATTATATAACAGTGAGGGTGCATTTATCGGTAGAAAAATAGGTACTACGTCCTACTATAACTGCACACAATTCCAGATATCCCCACAAGATTATTTCGAGATGAGCTTTACAGATTATGGCACGGACATTGATGGCAATGAGCTATATGATTATTTGACTGTAGAATTGAACATTTCTTCCCCTATTAAGGTTGGAGACTACAGATTGGATGGATATCTATACAATGTAAATGGTAGTTTTGTCACTTTTGCTAGCGCTACAACTTATGTCAACACACAACCACGTACCGCCCAACTTAATTTCAGTGGACAACATATTTGGAGGACCAAAATTACTAATGGCACATATAACTTAGAGCTTGAGATATATGACGGTAACAGAACCCTCATAGTTGGATTAGAGGATATATACACTACGTCGGTATACAACTATACAGATTTTCAATCACCAAAAGCATTCTTCCAAGACACTTACTCCGATTACGGATTAGATACGAACGGTGATGGATTATATGAGTTCTTGGTTGTAGATGTTGGAATAAATGTCACATCTGCAGGAGAGTATACGTTAATGGGAGGGTTGTATGATAACAACGGAAACGAAATAGTGTTGGCAAGTAACCATTCTTACCTAAATACTGGGGGCCAATCAATGCTACTAGGCTTTGACGGGCTTAGCATATATAAGCATGGGGTAAATGGCCCCTACAATCTAAGCTATATTATATTATACGATGAAAATGGCACTTTGGTCGATCTCAGGAGTGATGCATACACCACATATGCATACGATTACAGAGATTTCCAAAGGCCTCCAGTTGAATTAACTGGCAACTACTCCGACTATGGAACAGATATAGACAGCAATGGATTGTATGACTACTTAACAGTGGACGTAGAAGTAATCGTGGTAAATGCTGGGAACTATGCACTAAACGCGAGATTAATGGATAAAGATGAAGATGAGATAGTATGGGCAGCTACTACTTCCTGGTTATCTCCGGGCCAACCACAGATAATGCAACTCAATTTTAATGGTAAAAGCATAAACAAAAATGGAGCAAATGGACCGTATTATCTAAGAGACGTCTACGTGTATAATATAGCTGACGTCACCCAGTCAGACTATGTATACGATGCATATACCACTGGTTTTTACAACTATACAGACTTTGAGACTATCCTTAACACAGACCTCCCGAACGTTCATCTAATCTACGCAGACCCAACAGTTACAAGTATAATTGTAACCAGCCTGAATCTTTCTGAAATTAATGAGGCCTACAAGCCAGAAAATGTTACTTCGCAATCCGCATACATGATAGACTCAGCAGGTTCTGGAAACTTCACACTTCAGTTCACTAACATTTCAGATGCAGATTCAATTCTCGTGTACAAAATAGACCCTTCCTCCGTTCCGGCTGATCAATGGATTCTGCTTAATGCAACTACAACCGTTGATACCGTGATATTCACTATAGAGGTAGGAGATCCACCCGTTGTATTTGCCACTAATGAGCTTGCTCCAAAACTCATTAAAAACTCCACCATCTCAAAACTCGAATCCGCCAAAACCGGTAACCTGAGAGTAGACAAAGAGATCAACCAGACAATCTGGCTCATCAACAATAGTTTGGATGAGAGATTTTGGATCAACGAGACACATCTTGAATCAGTCTTTGGCAAGATCGTCTTTGCGAAGGAACATGCGGCAGCAGAGCATATGAGATCAAGTAGTTTCAAGAGGTGGATGCCAGAGGAGGTTAAAGCTGTCTTTGAAGAAGTCATAGACGATCTTGTTAGCGCAGATGAGATGCTTGCAAAAAGATCAATAGAGGATGCAAAGGCTATAATCGTTGAGGATCCACACAAGCAGAGGATAATCAACAAGAGCATAGAGATGGCTGAGGATGAGATGGCAAAGGCTTATGATGAGATAGACAAAGGAAGACCAGCCAAAGCAATTGTTAAATTTGGATTGGCATGGGAACACGCACAGCATGCGATAAAGATTGCGGAGGTTGAACTACCTGAAAAGCCAGAAATGCATGTAGGCAATATAACAATGTCATCGGAATCTTTTGGTCGGGGATCACGGACGTATTACAAAGCAACAGCAACTGTTCTAATCCTCAATTCCTCAGATGAGCCGGTGGACCATACAATTGTAAAAGGGCACTGGAGTGGTGATTACAACAGAAATGTTTTAAGAAATACAGGCATCGACGGAAATGCAACTTTTGAGACAAGATGGATAAAAGGCGGTGGAACATTAAACTTCACCGTGGAGGAAGTAATCAAAGCAGGATGGATATATAATCAATCTGCAAATATAGAGGCGAGTGATGAGATAACAGTGCCGTAAACGCAAAAATTTGGGCTTTCAAAGAAGCCCCCTTTTCTTTTTTCTTAAATCTTTGAATTTAAAAACAGAAAAGTTTATATTTATGTATACAATAATGAATACATATGGGGAAGAGTATCGTACTATCGGTGAGGATTCCGGAAGAGGTAAAAAAGGACATAGAGAATTTAGGATATGAGCCAACGAAGTTTACAAAGCAGGCGATATTAGATGCGATAAGAAGGGAGCAATCGAAGAGAGCTCTTGAATGGATAAAGGCGAACATGATCACAATAGAAGGGGAAGTTTCAGAGATAATTCGTCATTACAGGGATGATAGATGAAATTCGTAATAGATGCATCGGTTCTGGCTAAAGTAGTAGTGAAGGAAAGAGATTCTGACAAGGCATTAAAACTCATCGAGGCTCATACGGACGGAAAGATAGAATTGATTGCGCCATCTATCATAATTTATGAAGTGGGAAATGTGCTCTGGAGACATAAAATGGATGCAAAATCCATGCATATGTATATCGTGAACATATTGTCACTGGGTATAAAACTCGTGGATCCACACTCTGAGAAGGAATTATTGGAAGAAACGTGTGAGATATCTAAAATCAAGGGTCTAACCTTTTATGATGCTTCCTACGTCTCAACGGCAAAATCGCTAAAGATAAAATTGGTAACCGTGGATAAGGAGATGATGAGAAAGGCGGGAGAATATGTTATTTCTATGGATGAGATCGAAATCCGATAACTTAAGCCAAACCTTTTTCATTTCAAATGTTCTCTATTCTCTCAATCTCGCTCACTCTATCGAAATCTTTATCGAAGCTTGCTATTCTATCGATGGAATTTGTTATTGCTTGAGCTACTATCTGTGAATCTCCATAATCCAGATTAAATTTTTCCATTAACTTGATTGATCCGTCAAAAACCTCTTTACTTACAGAAAAGTATTTAAAAGGAGTTAAAAAGAGAAAATCTACCTTTTCACCTATGAATTTGGCGTTATATCCTCCTCTCCTCAGCACCCAAATAATCTCATTTACCGTCATACTGCAGAATGATCCTTCATGCCCGGTTATAATATCCCTAAAAAGTTTTATCGCCCCATCAAAATGAACATCCTTAGCAAAGATTGAGATAAAAACCGATGTATCTACCAGTATCTTCAACCGGTCCCCTCCTCAGTCATTCTCTCATTAAACTCATTCCTTAGATCTTTGAAATCTTTATCCAGCTCTATACTCCCTATATGCCTCTCCAGCAATTCATCGAACTTTTTCAACCTGACTGTATTGCTCCTTCTATCTATCTCAAATAACAATATGTCGTTTTCCTTAATTCCTAAAGTTTTCCTCACCTTTTTTGGTATAACCACCTGATATTTACTGCTTACTTTTACTGTTTCCATATTTTTTAGCCTTACAAATAAATTAGTAGTATATATTAAAATACTTTACTTTTATTTTGTGTAGTCGTTTCTGGGCATTCATATGATAGAGTTCTAAGTTAGCCATCACCAGACTTGAATCTATCAAAACTGCGATTGAGGAAGCAAAAGCATACGAAGAACTCGAAGATCCAATGGACAAAGACAACGCAATCTTCAGATTCATACGAGCCTGGGAACATGCTCAGAGAGGGGTAGCGATTGCGAAATGTAGTTAAAGTTAATTATAAATATTGAAAAACGGATTTCAGAGCCTATCTCCCCTCTTTTCCCGGAACACCAAACTTTCAATCTTCTAATTTCTTTTCAGGATTGAAACCGCCCGTAACGTTCTGTTCCAGTATATTACCGGTGACTTCCCAGATCTCTTTTACATTTCGGTAGCTTACGCTCTCCGGTCTGTAAACGATGGCCTTATCGATCAACATATCTTCAGAGAGTGGTGGCCCAACGGGAATTGGATTGTCCAATGGAATTACACGCTGATTTTTAATGTAGACAACCTCTTTCTTCTCCTTATCATAAACATACCTTTGTCTACCGTCGAACATCAGCCCATTCTCGTCCAACCTCAGCGACGAGCCATGAACTGTTATCCCCCTAATTGCGGTTCTGGCAGGGTCAAAAAGCTCTGTCTCGATGATCTCCTTGG
>JAXHTJ010000102.1:0-8576 GCA_034190245.1 Halobacteriota archaeon
GCACGTTTACATATGCAGACATTATGGGATATGAAGGTGGAGGCATCCAAAGCAATGTATCTGTTGAACCACCTTTTGAGGGGGAATTAGGTGCTGGGTTAGCGGAAGCTTTGGTAAATTAGTTATTTTTTTAAATGGCACAAAAGATGCATGAAAATAGAATGGTTCTGCGAGATGACCATTCTAATTCGTGATGAGGGATGAACAGGGATTTCTGGATGACCGTACTGAATATACCGAAATACTCAATATACCGAAACCTTTATAAGATTATAAAGTGTAAACAGAATTATTCTACAATGTTTGGTATACAACTGATGGTTGACAAGAGAGCTGGATGTTCTTTGGATGATTTGTAGGATTTGCAAAAGGAGGAAGATCTAATGAGAATATATCTTTGGATTATTATGTTTTTAGCATTAATTATAGTAATACCAACTGCGTCAGCTTTGAGTGCTGGTGAAGTTGAATTTAGTATGATGCCTTTGGCGCCCGGAGAGACCACGGACCTGTGGATAGAGGTGACTAATTATGGTGCTGACAAGAAGGAACTGGTCCTTGTTCTGGAGCATCATTCGTCTGGCCTAAGGTCGTCTCCTGCTCTTGATGCTATCGGGATACTGGACGGCTCAGCAGGTGTTAAACAACTAGATAGCGGGGATAGCAGAAAAGTCCATTTCAAGATATACGCAGCATCCAATGCAAAAGAGGGTATATATAACCTAGATCTTGTTTCCAAGTATGGAGGTGAGACCCAAATAACCGATAACTTTACCGTGGACTATACCGGAGCAGGAGATCTAGTAACCACAATCTCCGTACCAATAGTGAAAAAATCTCCTTACATCATGGTAACAACTTCGAACACATTATTTGCACCCGGTTCTACCGGTGAGATATTGCTAACGTTGAAGAACATGGGTAAAAGCACAGCTGAAGATACCATACTAGAGATAAACCCAATACCGCAAATGGATGATGAAGGCGCATCATCTGAGGAGCTTATGAGTATGTTTACTGGTATGCTTGGTGACGTTTCCTCCCTGATGTCAAGTTTTACAGGTGGTGGCGAATCAGAGAAGAAGAGTGTCCCGGAGTTTACTGTGGTTGATTCCGGAACGAGATTCTTCCTTGGCGACATAAAACCCGGTAAAAGTGTCGATGTCAAGATTAAGCTGGCTGCAGATCATGAGATTGAGAAGGGTAACTACAACATACCTATCAACGTTTTTAGCAGAGAAACTTTACCCACCTCGGAATATATCGGCGTTCGTGTGTTATCAAAAGCCGATCTCATCGTTCCTGAGGCAAAGACGGAGCCAAAAGAACTTACAAGTGGAGTGGAATCCATCTATATGGTCACGGTTGAGAACATCGGAAAGAACGTTGCTAAATCAGTAAAAGTTGAGATTGATAATGAGTACCTCAGTGGAAGTATGAGCGATTACGTCGGAAGGATCGATGCAGAGGATGAGACTACAGCAATGTTCGAGGTATCGGTCAAAGACACGGTACCACACACAACAACGAGGCTACCAGTTGTGATAAACCTAACCTATCAGGACGACTTAGGAGATCATCTCACCATCGAAAAAGGTGAGATTAGGCTGAAAAATAATGACGAAACTACCGGATCAAGTAGTGATAGTGATTCGATATTCCCTGCTTTTGGAGTTGTTTTTATATTATTGCTTGTAATTGGAATCTTTTACATAGGAAAGAAGAATGGCAGGTCCAAGAAGAGGAGAAAAAATAGCTACACTGTAACTCAAAAAGGTGAAATAGTCATAGGAAATTCAAAAGAGTAAGCATGTATTTCATCGCCTACAAAAGTCTATTCAGAAGGAAACTCAGGACATTTCTCGCAGCCGGTGGTGTCTCGATAGGTGTTCTACTCCTGGTCGTGATACTCTCCGTTATGCTTGGTATGTCAAGTATGATGGATGAGTTTACTCTGGCACTGGTTGGTGATATAGGTATACTTGAACAGGGTCAGATGGATCTGTTTAGTGAAATTGACGCTGACTTAGAAGACCGGGTTGCAAGGATACCGGGTGTGATTGCTACTGCTCCAAAGGTCTATGCATACGTAAAGATTGAGGGCGTGGATCTCAGGGCATTTGGTGGTATGGTAGACGAAGAGATGATGGAGAATATGCCTGAGGAATTTCAGGAGCAGATGGGAGGTACTCGTATTGTCGGTATCGATCCTCAAAAGGAGCGCGTCATAAAAACATATACTTCAAATATCTTGAAAGGAGCCGTCTTCAACAAAGGTGATTCCGGTGTCTGTGTGATAGGATCGATGCTTGCAGATGAAACAGATTTTGGTATAGGTGATAGAATAACCGTATTATTTGATAAGGATGAAGATGGGATAGATTCCAAAGATAAGCATGATTTTAAGGTCGTGGGTATTTACGAATCCGGATCAGAGATGAAGGATAACAACATCATTGTTAGCCTGGAGGACGCTCAGGAGGTGAAAGGCCTCAGATCTTCCCGGATATCAAGGATAGATGTCAGGGCGGAATCACAGGTAGAAGATGCAGTCATAAGGAAGATGAAAATCATGCTACCCAATATGGATGTTGGCGGGACGAGGACTATGCTGGGAATGATGGATAGAATGACGAGTAATATTACATTAATGACTGGTTTAATGATCGCTTTTTCCGCAATAATCTCATGTTTCTTCATCTTGATTATAATGATAACTTCGGTTATGGAGCGGACAAAAGAGATCGGTGTTTTGAGAGCAACGGGATGGTACAAATCGGATGTGTTGAAGTTGGTACTGGTAGAGTCATTGCTGTTAGCAATTATGGGTACGATATTGGGCACCATACTTGGCATAGGGGCACTGCTCGGGATGCATGAGCTCTTCCCCGGAGTGCAGGTCATAATTACACCTACTTTGATAGGAATCGTTATTGCATTTGGACTGGCTGTAGGCTCTATTGCAGGCATTTATCCTGCATACAGGGCTGCGAGTCTGAGTCCACTTGAAGCGTTTAGAGGGGCAGAATGATCGTTACGGAAAATCTCACAAAGATTTACGAACTGGGAGATACGAAAGTCGTAGGTAATGTGGACATCAATCTTACGATTAAAGATAACGAGTTTACGGCAATAATGGGTCCTTCAGGAAGTGGAAAGAGTACGCTGCTTCACATGATCGGTGGCCTGGACAGACCGACAAGGGGGAAGGTCATCATCGATGGGCTTAACATTGCAGAGATGAGCGATAAAACACTATGTGACATGAGAAGGGATAAGATCGGCTTCATATTTCAAACATTTAATCTTGTCCCAACACTGACAACAATTGAGAACGTCATAGTGCCGATGGCCCCGAGAGGTTTATATGGCGATGTATGGGAGCGTGCAATGATGGTACTCGAATCAGTTGGACTGGGAGATAGAATCGAGCACACACCTTCTGAATTGAGTGGGGGGCAGAGGCAGAGAGTTGCAATCGCAAGAGCCCTTGTAAACAACCCGGGTATTCTCCTCGCGGATGAGCCAACCGGAAATTTGGACACCAAGAGCGGAAAGGAAGTTCTGGAACTTATGAAAAATATGAACACCAATAGCGGAGTAACTGTGATCATAGTCACTCATGATCCGAAAGTTGCTGATTTGACTGATAGGACGATCTACCTTGAAGATGGAAATGTCATAAGAGATGAGTATAATGGAAATAGGTAAGAGGTAATCTTTTGGTAAAAGTAGTGGTAAAACCATTCGCCAACTTCCGTGAGATAATAGAGGAGAGTGAGCTTGAGGTTGAAGTGGGTAGTGGTATCATCTCCGGATTGCTCAATTCTTTATGCGAGTCGTACGATCTGCGTGATAAGATCTTTGATGGCGATAATATAAGGGAATATGTGAACGTCCTGGTAAATGGGAGGTCGATCAACTTTTTAGAAGGTCTCAAAACCGAACTATCAGATGGAGATGAAGTAGCAATATTCCCACCAGTAGCCGGCGGTTAGTTGTAGTTTCTTCTGCTCTTTCACCTGACAGACTCTCTCACCCACTCCAGATAATCCTCATCACCTGCGATTATGGGAACTGCAATTATCTCAGGGACTTCGTAACTGTGAAGCTCTTTTATCCTTTCCACGATCTTTTTCACATTCTTTGACTTTGATTTAACGATCAATAACGCCTCTTTCTCCTTAAGAAACTCGCCTTCCCAGATAAAATAGGAGTTGACATCGGTGATGTTGACACAAGCGGCCAACTTTTCCTCTACAAGAGCCTTCGCGATACTCTCAGACTCTTCAATTGTTGAAGTACAGAATATGACAGAAAAATCATTCATGCTGCCTCTATTATCTCAGCGCTGCATCTAAAACAGATGTGTTTTACACACCATTCGTGATATACCGAGCCACAATCGGGACATAATATGCTATCCCTCTCATCAACATCCTTGCCACATCTGTCGCATATTCCGATGAAGCACTCTTTGTCTTCGATAGGGGCCACATCCTCATCTTCATTAAACTCCTGTTCACCGAGCTCTTCGTACTCCATAAAGCGATCACCAAAAATATGTGAAAACGATGTATTATTTATACTTTTTGTATGAAGTTTGCGACTCAGAAAACCAAAAATGATAAGAGGTATAAAGATGCATTTTTGCTGATATAGGGAGAAAAAATGGCAAAAGCAATGTACGTTAAGTTTGATGTGCCCGACGATGTTGAGTCCAAAGCCTTGGAAGCAGTTGAACTGGCAAGGGACACTGGGAAGATCAAAAAAGGCACAAATGAGACGACGAAGTGCGTAGAAAGAGGTGTGGCTCAGGTCGTGCTGATTAGCGAAAATGTCGAACCTCCAGAGGTCGTGGCTCACCTTCCTCCACTGTGTGAAGAAAAGCGTACGCCTTACATATATGTAAAGACCCAGAACGATCTTGGGGGTGCATGTGGGCTCAAGACAGGAACCTCTGCTGCGGTGATAGTTGATGCAGGTAATAGCAAAGATCTCGTCGAGGAGATCAAGCAAGAATTTGAGAAGCTGAAGGGAAGTTAAGATGGTTGAAGACGCAGTTCCAGCAGAAATTATTGAAATCCTCGGTAAAACAGGGATGCATGGAGAAGCCTCTCAGATCAAATGCAAGGTTCTTGAGGGTATCAACAAAGGAAGAATTATAACTCGAAACTGCATAGGACCCATCAGGGTTGGGGACGTTCTAATGTTGCTTGAGACTGCCCGGGAGGCAAAGAAGCTAACATCACGGTGATATTCATGGAGAATACGAAGTGTTCGTTCTGCGGAAATATGATTGAGCTGGGCACAGGTAAGATGCTTGTGAAGAAGGATGGAAGCATCTTTTATTATTGCTCATCCAAGTGTGAGAAGAATATGGCTCTCGGAAGAGTTCCAAGAAAAGTCAAATGGGTCAGGAAGAGTGCATGATAGAGCGAACGTTTCTGATGGTTAAGCCGGACGGTGTCCAGAGGGGACTGGTTGGGGAGATAGTCTCCAGAATCGAGAGAAGGGGACTTAAGATAGTTGGCCTGAAATTGACAATGGTTGATGAAGATACTGCAAGAGATCATTATGCAGAACACGTAGAAAAACCGTTCTTTAAAGATCTGGTTAATCACATTAAATCGGGGCCTACCGTGCCAATGGTCATCGAAGGAGAAGACACAATCTCAGTTGTGCGAAAGATGGTCGGCTCAACAAATCCAAAAGAGGCAGAAACCGGAACTATTAGAGGGGATTTTGGGATGGGGATCACCAAAAACATTGTTCATGCTTCCGACTCCCCCGAATCTGCAAAGAGAGAGAGCTTAATATATTTTAAGGAATCTGAACTGGTAGATTATACAAAAATAGATGAAGAATGGCTTTATACTTCTAGTGATTAAAATAAAGAGGGGATAAAGCACGAATAAAGCAGGATTGTACTTTGATAGGTTAGAGGATGAACTGAACAGGGCTATGCGGGTTGCCAAAGAGGCAAGAAAGAGAGGCGCAGATCCCTTACCACATCCAGAGATACCTATAGCAAAGGATCTGGCAGATCGAGTTGAAAGCCTCGTCGAGATCGAGGTTGCAGAAAGAATTCGTGAGCTTGAAAAAGAGGTAAAGAGGGAAGAGGCGGCCCTACGGATAGGTCTTGACTTTGCAGAAGGTAGATTTGGAAGGCGTAAGTCAAAGATAGAAGTTATTGAAGATGCCATTAGAACCGCTGTTGCAATGCTGACCGAAGGTGTTGTGGCTGCCCCGATAGAAGGTATAGCAAAGGTCGGGGAAGGTAAGAATGATGATGGTTCGCGGTATGTAAAGATCTTTTATGCCGGACCTATTAGAAGTGCAGGGGGGACCGCTCAGGCATTATCTGTGTTGGTGGCAGATTACGTGCGCAGAAGGCTTGGATTTGAGGCATACAAACCCCGTGGAGATGAAATTGAGAGATACGTTGAAGAGATCATGATCTATAAGAGGGTTGCAAATCTCCAGTACACACCTTCCGATGATGATATCAGGTTGATCGTTAAAAATTGCCCCATATGCATAGATGGCGAGGCTACAGAAGATGCAGAGGTTGAAGGCTACAGGGATCTGGAGAGGGTAGATAGCAACAGGGTCAGGGGTGGTGTTGCGTTAGTAATAGCTGAGGGAATCGCGCTTAAGGCACCCAAGCTTAAAAAATATGTCACCCAACTGGATATGAGCGGCTGGGATTGGGTGGACGATTTGATCAAGGAAGTGAAGGGTGAGGATACCAGAGAGGTAGCTCCCAAAGAGCAGTTTCTCAAAGACCTGATAGCAGGAAGACCGGTCTTCTCACATCCATCTGCGAAAGGGGGCTTCCGATTGAGGTATGGGAGAGCACGCAACTCCGGAATTGCCGCTGCAGGTATCAATCCGGCCACAATGGTACTCCTTGATGATTTTATAGCACCAGGCACACAGGTTAAGATAGAGAGGCCAGGTAAAGCGGCCAGTATTGTTCCTGTTGATAGCATAGATGGGCCAACGGTCAGGCTTATAAATGGCGATGTTTTGAGAATAGATACAACATCGCAGGCATATGAACTCCGCGACCAGGTATCCAGCATAATCGATCTCGGAGAGATCCTTATAAGTTTTGGAGATTTTCTTGAGAACAATCACCCATTAGTTCCGGCAACGTATTGTGTCGACTGGTGGGAGCTGGAGTATAATTCAAAAGCTTTGGAAGATCTACCGGATAGAGAGAAGATATCTGCGGAATTTGCTTTAAGATTCTCAGAAGAATTGAAAATCCCATTACATCCGGATTACACCTACCTCTGGCATGATATATCGATGGAAGAATTTGAGCTGCTCTCAAGATACATATCTGATAATGGTGAATTCGATGATGGAATTCTAAGCCTTCCCATGCAGACCCATGTCAAGGAGATTCTTGAAAAGTTGCTGTTTCATCACCTGATCAGGGACGAGAAGATAATTTTGAGTGAGGCAATCGTACTGCTCATATGTCTGGGTCTTGATGAGAATTTGAAGAGGAGTTGGCAGAATCTGGAATTTACCGACCCTCTGGAAGCGGCGTCAGGATTGAGTGGGCTTAAGATAATGAGAAGAGCGCCAACAAGAATCGGGGGGCGGATGGGTAGGCCGGAAAAATCGAAGAGAAGGGAGATGAGGCCCGCACCACACCTTCTCTTCCCATTGGGCGAGGCTGGTGGAAGAACCAGATCGCTCAACGATGCCATCAAAAAATTTGGGGAAATCGAGGTCGAGATGGGGGTGAGAAGATGTCCTGCATGCAAAGAAGAGACGTTTGAGAATAGATGCCTCTGTGGTGAGTTTACTCTACCGATATTCCGTTGTCAAAGCTGTGACATCATCGCTGACACAAAGTGTCCACGCTGTGGTAAGTCGACCAGCTCTATCTCAAAGCAGATGGTGGATGTTAAATCGTTGTACTCAAAGGCGTTGAGTAACCTGAAAGAGAGAGACATTGCAGTAAAAGCTGTTCAAGGGATGATTTCGAAGAACAAGACCCCCGAACCCTTAGAGAAGGGGATCCTCAGGGCAAAACACAACGTCGTCGTTTTCAAGGATGGGACCATCAGATACGATATGACCGATCTACCGCTCACCCATTTCAGACCGGGAGAGATCGGTATAAGTATCGATAAATTGAAAGAGCTTGGATATGAATCGGACATTTATGGCAACCCAATAACAGAATTGTATCAGTCAATTGAGCTGAAGGTGCAGGATGTCATAATCTCGGAAGACGCCGGGGATTATTTTTTGCAGTGCTCAAAATTCATCGACGATCTGTTAGAGAAATATTACGGTCTTAAGCCCCATTATAACGCCACATCGAGGGATGATATGATTGGAGCGATGATAATCGGGCTGGCCCCACACACCTCTGCCGGAGTTCTTGGGAGGATACTGGGATTTACAAGTGCCTCTGCCAGCTATGCACATCCTTTCTTTCACACGGCGAAGAGGCGTAATTGCGATGGGGACGAGGACTGTGTTATGCTCCTCCTGGATGGACTACTAAACTTCTCGAGATCTTTTCTTCCGGAAAGAAGGGGTGGAAG
>JAXHTJ010000103.1:0-8552 GCA_034190245.1 Halobacteriota archaeon
CTTCAATTTAACGCTTACTGTTCTTCGGCATTATTCTGTATCAAGAATCTACGCCCAAATCTGTTCAATGAAAGACTTTTACATCTTTTTAGACAACCTTCGACCACGTCACACCTCTCACTTTATTTTCACTTCAGAACCAGCTCCACGCCGCTATATTAAGTATCAGGTCGCCAAAGAATGTATAGAAAAAAAATGATACAACTAAAATAAAGAAGACTAAAAGTTTGTAATTTTTGATGTGAAAATAAAAGATACTGCTCACAAGGACCAAGGAAATAAAAATGGATAAAAACAAGTATCCGATCACGTTAATTTCCGTTCCAATATTATAGGAGTATATCTTCCAGGCAATAAAAGAGATAATGAATACTATCTCCAAAAACCCCTGAACAATAAAGAGTTTTTTCCCAAGAGCGTCGTCTGCTTCGGGACGAGGACGACGAGTCAAGTTCAATTTAACAAATAATGCGTATATGCTCCCGTCTGAGATATTTTCATTCTCGGTAACTCTTTGTTCAGGTGTATACCAGAAGTTTGAAAAATTTTGTTGTGCTGTTGTAATTTGTTTTATTGCTATAAATACCATTGCAGATGCAATTATCCCCCATAACAATTGCCCCTGTGATAATGAGTATATCAAAATTCCAAAGATTAGGCCACGAATAGCTATAGTTTCCCGATTCATTTCATATCCTCCTTCTGGCTAACAGCGTAACAGCGTCGACCATTCCACGTCCAAACTGAAACTCCAAGACATTTTTAACAAATAATGTGTATATGTCTCTTTTCGTACATAAAATATCGCCCTAATCATTAAAAATGTAAACAAGCGACATATCAGATATAAGGGCAGAAATATTCATGCAGAGTACATAGATTCAATACCTGCAATTTATAAATCTATCCGTTCCGATGGAATTGGTACAGTCAAATTTGGAAATGCAATCTTTTCGCAGTATTCAGAGTTTGAAAATAATGGAATGGATTTTTGCTCAGTTTACGGGAAAAGTTTGGGAGGAGCACTCACTTTTTACGATATTAAGGATGCAGATAGAGTTTATTCTACAGTAAATGAAATTAGAAATAATAAAGCAAAGTAAGCAGAAAAAATTTTGGAAATAGCTATGATCTTATACTCTAAATAAACCTCGCAAAGAGTGAATGATTTTCTCAAAGATGAGATGGAGGATGTGATTTGGTGGAGAGTGACAAGGAGATCTTTGAAGCTGTATTCAACCCTAAATCAGTAGCAGTAGTTGGAGCGAGTTCAAATATTAAAAAAGGAGGTTACAGAAGGTTTATAGCCATATCGGAGAGCTACAAGGGGAATTTGTATCCGGTCAATCCAAAAGAGGATGAGATTGTAGGAATTAAGGCGTATCCAAACGTAAAAGAGATCCCCGAAGATCTTGATCAGGTTGTGATCTCTATTCCATCCGGTGGGGTTTCGAAGGTTATGGAAGAGTGCGTGGATAAGAGTGTTAAGGTCGTAACCATATTCACGTCCGGTTATAGCGAATCTGGAGAAGAGGGACGGGTGCTTGAAGAGGAGTTAGTAAAGATTGCCCATAGTGGAAATATCCGGGTGATTGGGCCGAACTGCATCGGTGTTTACTGCCCTCATAGCGGTCTGTCTTTTTTCCCAACTTTACCCAAAGAGGAGGGTGATGTCGCATTCGTTTCGCAGAGTGGTGGTCTTGCAATGGCGTTTGTTCAGACTGGGAGTCTGTATGGTCTGGGATACAGCAAGGTGATAAGTTTTGGAAATGCAGCGGATCTGGACAGCACGGACTATCTCGAATATCTGGCAGACGATCCAAAAACAAGCATCATAGCCGCATACATTGAAGGTGTAAAAGACGGAGAAAAGTTCAGAAGGGTGGTAAGCGACCTCGTTAAGAAGAAACCATTGGTGATATGGAAGGTTGGGCGAACCGAGGTTGGTGCTAAGGCCATTTCGTCCCATACCGGATCATTAGCAGGCGAGGATCGTATATGGGATAGCCTATTCAGGCAATATGGCGTGGTGCGTGTTAACACTTTTGACGAGTTGGTGGACACAATAAATCTCTTCAAACATGCACCCTCTACCGGCCCGAGAGTTGCAGTTATCACAATTGGTGGGGGTGCAGGTGTTGCAACTGCAGACATATGTGCCGGTCTTGACCTCGAGATACCGAGACTCGGACCTGGTACAACCGAAGAATTGAAAAAAATCGTGCCGGATGCCGGGACAAGCATTAAGAACCCGGTTGATCTTGCAGCCACGGCACTTAATCCGTCGGCGATGAAGAAGGTGATAGAGATAGTTGCCAAAGACGAATCTATCGATACACTGATGGTCCTGGGGCTGCCTGATGCAACAATGGGGCTTTTTGCAAAGGAGTTGAAGAAGTTTAATGATTTCAGAAAGCCATTGATAATTATTGCGCCGATAACCTCAGAGACGAGTGTAAAGGTACATCGCATGCTCTCAAAGAGCGGTATACCAGTTTATCCGAATGAAGAAAGGGCGGCTAAGGCGATATCAAATATTACTAGATATAATAAGTACATCGAAGGGTGTAATTAGTCTATGAATAAGAAAAGGAGATACGCATCAATATCGGCTATCATTCTTATATGTGCAGTGATAGGTATCTATATCGTATTCTCACAACCGGACATGAAAGATAATGCCACTATAGGGAGTGAATCAGAGATTATAAAACTTCCTGAGCCAGCAATCGATGGTGATGTCACAATCGAAAGGGCGTTGCTTGAAAGAAGGTCGGTAAGGGACTACAAAGAAGAGCCGATAACACTCACGGAACTTTCACAGCTTCTCTGGGCTGCACAGGGGGTTACAGATCCAAGAGGCTTCAGGACAGCTCCTTCTGCAGGCGCTCTCTACCCACTCGAGCTTTACGTTGTAGCTGGAGATGTGGAGGATCTTCCTGATGGAATCTACAAGTATATGCCACAAGGGCACGAACTGACTGAGGTTCTGAAAGGCGATAAACGGACCGTGCTATCCAATGCCGCTTTGAGGCAATCATCCATTAAAGATGCTGCTGCAGTTATTGTATTTTCCGGGGTAGATGAAAGAACCACTGGTAAATATGGTGAAAGGGGCATAAGATATGTGCATATAGAAGTCGGTCACACAGCTCAAAATCTCTATCTTCAGGCAGTTTCATTGGATCTTGGAACGGTAGTCGTTGGGGCATTTGAAGATGGTGAAGTGAAGAGAATCGTTGACATGTCAGAAGATGAAGACCCCTTACTACTGATGCCTGTTGGAAAGAAATAAAAATGAATAGAATATCACGATTGGAAGGTGAGATTGGTATCGAGGTGTACTCGACAAAGACAGAAGGCATTGGCGGTTCAATCCGGCAGATGGCTGAAGATTTTTTTGTAAATGAGATAACAAATAGGGTGGAAGGGGATAAGGGTGAATACCTGATAGTCGAGTTGACAAAGAGGGATTGGGATACAAACCATCTGATCAGAGAGCTTTCTCGGATATTGCACGTTAGCCAGAGAAGATTTGGTTGGGCAGGTACGAAGGACAAACATGCAGTGACCAGGCAAAAGCTGAGCATCTGGGATGTAAGTGAAGAGGATCTGAATCGTATCAATCTGCAAGGAGTGGAGCTTAAGAAGATTGGGTACGCAAACAGATCCATTGCAATGGGAGATCTATATGGAAATGAATTCACCATAGTAATAAGGGATTTAGATCTCCCTATCGAGGATGTACGAGATGCCGTTGGGTCGACATGCCAGGAGATTAAAGAGAATGGTATAGCCAACTTCTTTGGGTCTCAGCGGTTCGGTTCAAGTAGGCCTGTGACACATCTGGTAGGTGAAGAGATTCTTCATTGTGACTTTGAAAAGGCAGTTATGACGTACATAGCAAAACCATTTCCAGATGAATCAAGAGAGGCACGTGAAGCAAGGGAGTATATATGGGAGACAGGCGATTTAAAGGGTGGGCTAAAAAAGATGCCCCTCTTCTTGAGATTTGAAAGAGCATTACTCGATTATTTGATAGCAAATCCAGGTGATTATGCGGGTTCGTTTAGCGTTTTACCAAAGAATCTTAAGAGTATGTTTGTCCATGCTTACCAATCGCTCATATTCAACAAGATTTTAAGCAGCAGGATAAAAAGGGGTATTCCTATAGATGAAGCCATAATCGGAGACGTGGTCTGTTTTAAAAATGAGATGGGTTTTCCAAACGTACGGAAAACCCAGAAGGTCAATTCTAAAAATTTAGATGGTATAAATAACCTTATCAAAAGAGGCAGGGCATTCACAACCATCCCAATCATAGGTTATGAAACAGAGTTGATGGAAGGGATACAGGGAGATATTGAACGAGATGTTCTTGATGAGCTTGGGATTGAACCGGATGATTTCAGAATTGAACCTATGCCGGAATTCGGTTCAAAGGGTTTGAGGCGAGAGATTATGCTCCCGGTTGATATTGAGTATAGTGTTGAGGAGGATGAAACTTCGCAGGATAGAAGAAAGGTCGAATTGACGTTTATGTTGCCTAAAGGTAGCTATGCAACCATCGTGCTACGTGAGTTTATGAAGAATGAGATGGATCTTACGCCGTAGCCATCTATAAGATTGGGATTCGGTAAATCGAATTACCCGTCCTTGTAACACGGCCCCAGTAGCCAGATATCCACTTCCCTGATCCCATCGACGCTCAATATGATGTCGTGTAATTTTTTGATGTCTGAATACTCCCTAAACCGGCATTTAATAAGCATATCAAATGTCCCGGTCATGATCTCCCATATCTCAAAAATCGTTTCTTCCTTTTCCAATACTTTAACAAGAGCTTGAATGGACTCATCCGGACAAACAGTTCCAACATATGCGATTAAATCATAGCCAAGCATTCTCCAATCAATCTTTGGCTTATAACCAGCCAGAATACCCTTTTCCTGCAATTTTGAGACCCTTAAGTTTATGGTGCTCCTTGATTCTGACAACTCGTTGGCTAACTCAGTCATCTTCGGCCCGACCCCCTCGCCCTCAAGCATGGCTTTGAGTATCCTCTTATCAAGTTCATCTATCGTTTTATTCACAACGATTACCTCATTTTTATTTTTTGATTTTCATTATAATCCATATGATCTATAATAAATTACCATCTTTCTCTAATCTATGATAGCATTTTTGTCAGTAATCTATATAAATAGTTTGTCATTATAGTTTTTAGTACACCAAGTCCCCTAGTTTTCGATTTCCCCAAAGGTTTAAATAATATAAGAGCGTATATATCTTATTACAAGAGTGGGTATCCAAAGAGCGAGTAAACAAGAGGTGAATAACATGCAAACATGTATTTTTTGCAAGAGAAAGATTAGCTCTGCCATACCAAGGATACGGGAAGGCGGAAGAGTATGCTTCTGTAACAGTTGTTTAACACTGCTAGAAAGCAAAGGTTACCTGAGGATGCACTGTGACCATACAGTGACAATGGATAGACCAATTCTTGATACAATTGTCAACTACCCCCTCCTTTAGTCAATCTGTAAGTTGACTCCCTGGTTCTAAATATAGGTGGTCTATCCACCTCTTCCTCTATTTTATTTCACATATAATGTATGTCAATAGACTCCATTTTAACACTTCAGATTGCAAAGATGTTCAGTGTCATTGAGCAACTTTAAAGCCGGCTTTCCATCGACAAATTCGACAACGGTCTTCGAGGCAACATCTACCCTCAGGCGCCTAAAATTTTTCAGATCAATATTCTGAATTTTGCAAAGGACGGTCATTATTGTAAAATTATGAGAGACTATAATGGCATTTTTTCTATTTTTTGCAATATCCTCTATGACCTGACATGCACGATTCTGAAGCTCGCCCAGCGATTCTCCATTGGGCATAACCATGGAAGCAGGGTCAATAGCCCACTTTCTGAGGAACTCTGAGTGTTTCTTCATCAATTCTTCGAAAGCTAATCCCTCAAAATCGCCTTGATTGAGCTCACAAAGCCCTTCTTCTATCTCAATTTCAACATCATGAAACTGCCCTATGATCTCTGCTGTCTCCTTTGCCCTCTTTAAATGACTTGAGTACATGGCCCCAATATCCTCGTTCTTCAGGCATCTGGATAGGCATTCAGCCTGTTCTTTACCAAAATCGCTCAGCTCGATATCGCTGATTCCCTGTACCCTTCTTTCTTTGTTCCAGAGCGTTTGACCGTGTCTAACAAAGATTAATCTCATAACTATGATAATATATGTTAATTCAGCTTATTACCTTTTGCCCGGATGGTTTTTGCTACAAAATAAACAGTCAAACCTAATAAAAATAATCCCGGAGCTGATCGATTCCGATAAAGATATAGCGATCTGGCATGATATCAACCTCACGCTTGAAAATCATTATATAATATGGCAAGATATAATTTGACGAGAGCTATATTTGATAGATGAGTTATGAGGTGTTCGAATGTTTCCTGGTGGAACGAGAGGTATGAATCCAAGAAAAGTGAAGCAGATGATGAAACAGATGGGTATCAATGTTGATCCATTGGATGATGTGCAAGAGGTAATCATAAAGATGTCAGATCGTGAGATCGTCTTTAAAGACGCAGAGGTTACAGTTATGGACGCCATGGGTACGAAGACGTATCAGATCGTTGGAACGCCGGAAGAGCGGGTGAAGGAAGAGATACCTGATGATGATATCCAGTTGGTCATTGAGCAGACCGGTGCGAGTAAAGAAGAAGCTACTCGTGCATTAAAAGAGTCAAATGGTGATCTGGCAGAAGCCATTATTAAACTGAGCGGATAGAGTATATGTTGAGTAAAAAAGGCAACCATCTCATGGTAGGTGGTGCCGACACAGTGGAACTGGCAGAGCAGTATGAAACGCCAATTTATGTGACGGATGAAGCGCAGCTCAGGAATAATTTTAGAGCTTACAGATCTGCTTTTCCAGATGCGGATATCTACTATGCAGCCAAGGCGAACTGGAATCTCGCTATTCTCAAGATACTCTCAGAAGAAGGCTCTGGAGCCGATGTCTTCTCTTCCGGGGAGCTTCATATAGCACTTATGGCAGGCATTTCAAAAGATAAGATCCTCTTCAATGGCAACTCTAAGACAGACCTTGAATTAAAGATGGCCCTTGATTCAGGAGTTAAGATATCTGTAGACTCTTTAGACGAGCTCGAGGCTTTATCAAAGATTGCAAGCGAGAATGATCATGTTGCCGATATTGCCTTCAGGGTTAACCCTGATGTTTCACCAGATACTCACCCAAAGATATCAACCGGGCTTAGAAGATCAAAATTTGGGATTCCGCATGAAGAAGTCGTAGATGCGTACAAAAGGGCAGACGATCTTCCAAATATAAATCCGATAGGAATTCATTGTCACATAGGCTCTCAGATACTGGATATAAGCGTTTATAGGGAAGCTGTGGATCGTATGATGAACCTCGTTGAAGAGGTATCCTCATTTATCGATATCGATTTCATAGATCTTGGGGGAGGGCTTGGAATCGAGTATTGTAAGGGTACCAAAGCTCCTGTACCCTCTGAACTGGCAGATATCATGTTGTCCGGAGTGAATGGTAGATCCAGGTCTATCGGTATCGATCCTAAGTTGATCATTGAGCCAGGACGTTCGATAGTTGGAGATACGACGATCTTACTCTCAAGGGTGAATACTGTCAAGAGAGCGTACAAGAACTTTGTTGGAATAGATGCCGGTTTCAACCTTCTGATCCGTCCGGCAATGTATGATGCATATCATGAGGTTGTGGTTGCCAACAAGGCAGATGAGGGGGCAGTAGACACTTACACAGTAGTTGGACCTATTTGTGAAACCGGGGATATTATAGCATCTGACAGAGAGCTGCCGAAGGTTGAGAAGGGCGATCTTATAGCAATTATGGATGCTGGAGCGTATGGTTTCTCAATGAGCTCGCAGTACAATGGACGGCCAAGGTGTGCAGAGGTTTTGGTCTGTAATGGGAAAACGAGCTTGATAAGAGAGAGGGAGACATTTGAGGATCTGGTGGGTAAGCAGGTCATTCCAGAATAGAAATTGGCACTTTAAACGCATCCATGAACAGATCATAACAGTGTTATATTCACTATAAACCCATACAATTCATAAGTATTACCCGCATTACCCGCCGCCTCTCAGAATATAACTTGAGTTTCGGGGTTTTGAGGGCTACAATATTTAAATAATAGGAAAACCAACAATATCATTTAAATTCATACCATGACTTTCTGATCAATGTCCTCCCCAATTAATCCTGCCACTGTAGCGAATAACTCCTCTTTCAAGAACTCTTCAGCAGAAGATCCAAGTGCTCGAATGTTCTCGTAAAATAATTCTTTTTGACCTTTTCTTTGAGTGGTCTCCATTAGACCTCCTGCATAATTAACCATCTCAACGCCCAAACCCTTATATCCTCTAAAGTTAATAACCGTCGGACGAGGGGATGAAATGATAACTTATTCCAAGTTATCCAAAAGGCCAAAAATATTCAAGAGATTTTCGAATAACCCCTTTTTT
>JAXHTJ010000104.1:0-8548 GCA_034190245.1 Halobacteriota archaeon
ACGATGCCAAAATGATCTATCTATGTTGTTGTTATATCCATAATCGCATCCCCTCTCACCTATTTAGGGGTGATGTTTAAAAAGGGTTTGGGTGTGGGTTTTGAAAATGTTTTGGGTGTTTTGTTTTTAATAGGGAATGTGGGATACACCAATATGCTTAAATATCTCTCATCAGTATTTCATATCATGAAGAGTGAACTTATGGATATTCTGGCGTGCCCTATCTGCAAGGGCGATCTACAGTTGAGCGTAGACGAAGAGGATGGTGAAGAGATTATTTCAGGCACGCTGCATTGCTCAAAATGTGATTATAACTATCCGATTGAGGATAGTATACCAAATCTGCTACCACCCGACCTTCATTAAAGTGGTCTTATGGATTACAATGAATGGGAGCCGATATACAAGGATATCCTGAAAGATTTCTCATTCGATCAGAATAGAGATGATGAGGCGGCCATACTTCTCTCAAAGCTTCTAAAAGATGATGCCATAGAGGATCTTTATGCTCTTTTAAACGGAAAAGACGTGGTTATATGTGGGAATGCGCCTTCCCTGAAAGATGAGATTGAGTCGTTGGGTAGCGAGGTTGTGGTAGCCGCTGATGGTGCAACTTCCGTGCTTTTGAAGAACGGGATTATTCCGGATGCTATAGTTACCGATCTGGATGGGACGATAGGGGACCTGTTTTACGCAAACAGGCTCGGTGCCATAATGGTCGTCCATGCACATGGTGACAATATTGATGCTCTTAAGAAGGTCGTGCCTCAGTTGAGTAGTGTCGTGGGTACGACACAGTCGGAACCATTCGATAACATCTACAACTTCGGTGGCTTCACAGATGGCGATAGAGCTGTGTTTGTTGCAAAGAGCCTATCTGCTAAAGATATCAAACTCATCGGTTTTGATTTTGACGATCCAGACGTAAGTGAGATCAAGAGAAAGAAGCTGCATTGGGCGCAGAGATTGATTTCAAAACTTTTATTTTAGAAGATGACCAGAATAAAGCCATTACCGTTCGGAGATTAGATGATGACGAAGAAAGACATTGTTACAGAATTAGAACCGTTATTTTACCCAAGAGGAGTTGCTGTAGTCGGAGCTTCACAATCCTTTGTTAAAATCGGAACAATGACGCTTTTGAGCACAATCGTTGGAGGATTTGAAGGGGGAATCTATCCGGTACATCGAAAAGCTGGTAAGATCCTCGGCTTGACAGCCTATAAGGACTTTAAATCTTTACCTGATGATTCCGATCTTGTAGTTGTATGCGTACCAGCCTCAGCCGTGGCGGGTGTCATTGAAGATAGTATTGATGCAGGAATCAGAGCTGCTGTTATAATATCTTCAGGATTTGCCGAGGTTGACAATGAGGGAAAGAAGTTGCAAGATGAGGTTTTAAAGATCGCAAGAGATGGAGGGATGCGTTTTGTGGGGCCCAACTGTATGGGCATCTGCAACTCATCCGTAAAACTATATCCGCTTATGAATATGATGATGCCAATGGCTGGTAACATCTCATTTGTATCACAGAGTGGTACACTCGGTACGATGAATATGCTTATGGCATCAACTTACGGGGTCGGCTTCAATAAATTCGTAAGCAGTGGGAATGAAGCAGATCTAAAAACCGAGGACTTGATCGAGTATTATGCAAATGATCCGGATACAAAAGTCGTTCTGTCGTTTATGGAAGGGGTAAGAGATGGAAGAAGGTTCTTTGAGATAAGCAAGGAAGCAACGAAGAAGAAGCCTTTTATACTGCTCAAAGCCGGAAGAACAAAAGCAGGAGCAAAAGCTGCAAGTTCCCATACTGGCTCTCTGGCAGGGTCAGATGTCATCAATGAGATCGCATTCAAGCAGGCTGGAGTTATAACAGCAAAATGTGGGGAAGAGATGCTTGATCTCGTAAAGGCCTTTTCTTTAGTATCTCCTCCAAAGGGGAGAAAAGTGGGAATACTGACTGCAGGTGGTGGATCAGGCGTACTTTCAGCAGACGCATGCGAGAGAATGGGGCTTGAGGTCCCTGATTTACCCGAAGAGATTGTAGAAGAGCTGAACCAATTTTTACCACCCTTCTGGAGTCATGGAAATCCTATAGATATAACGGCGTCAGGTGGAATCGGTGGGGCAGGTGGCGCTGACTTTTCAGCCATAACAAGATGTCTCGATTCATTGCTACAATCAGATGATATCGACAGTGTAATCACAATGTCAATCGATTTTCTGGATCGGATGGAGACAGTCATCTCTAACTTCCCACCAAAATTTAAAAACCTGTCAAAGATAGCGGGCAGGGTGATAGCCCCGATAGGTGGTAAATTTACTGAAGACCTGGTTTCAATCTGCGAAAAATACGATAAACCAGTAATTGCGATGGGTGGGTTCGAGAGTAACGGGCTCTTGGAATCATATGGTATCCCCTCATACAGCGACCCGGAACGGGCAGCGTTTGCTATATCAAAGCTTGCGGAGTACAGGGAGTTTCTGGAAAAACAATAAACGATGGTTCATCAATTTCAAAACTTTTATCTTAGATCAGAAGATAAGTTGGGCAAGTTACCGTTCGGAGAGTAGATAATGACAAAGAAAGACATTGTTACAGAATTAGAACCGTTATTTTACCCAAGAGGAGTTGCCATTGTGGGTGCTTCCAAGTCCCTGATAAAGATCGGCACGATGACTCTTCTGAGTATTATTGTTGGCGGATTCGAAGGTGGAATCTATCCTGTCAATCGGAAAGGTGGGAAGATTCTTGGTGTGGACGTTTTTAAAGATTTCAAAAGCCTGCCCGATGATGCAGACCTTCTTGTAGTCTGCGTTCCTGCTGCGGCTGTGCCACAGGTCATGGAAGATGGTATAGATGCTGGGATTGGGGCTGCTGTCATCATATCTTCTGGATTTGCTGAAGCTGGCGAAGAAGGAAAGAAACTTGAAGACGAGGTTGTAAGAGTAGCAAGAAACGGTGGAATACGTTTCGTTGGGCCCAACTGCATGGGTATATGCAGCTCCCCTGTGAAGCTATATCCTCTTATGAATATGATGATGCCGCTTCCCGGTGACATCTCATTTGTATCACAGAGTGGAACGCTCGGAACAATAAACATGCTGATGGCGTCCAATCATGGAATTGGCTTCAACAAATTTGTCAGCAGTGGAAACGAGGCCGATCTCAAAGCAGAGGATCTGATAGAGTATTATGCCAAAGATCAGGATTCAAAGATCATTTTATCATTTATAGAAGGGCTGAGAAAGGGGAGAAAATTCTTTGAGGTGAGCAAGGAGGCAACGAAGAAGAAACCATTAATTATGCTCAAGGCAGGGGTAACAAAGGAAGGTGCGAAGGCTGCTAATTCACATACAGGCTCTCTTGCAGGTTCTGTATTGATCAACGATGTTGCATTCAGGCAGGCAGGAGTGGTAAAGGCATCAAATGGGACCGAAATGCTTGAGCTTGTAAAGGCATTTTCTCTTTTACCGATTCCAAAGGGCAACAGAGTCGGGATAGTGACTGGTGGCGGTGGTGCAGGGGTGCTTGCAGCAGATGCCTGCGGGAAGATGGGTCTTGAAGTTCCTCATCTGCCCCAAGAGATGATAGATGAGTTGAGCGAATTTCTGCCACCCTTCTGGAGTCACGGAAACCCGATAGACATAACAGCTTCTGGAGGGATTGGTGGTGGCGGTTCTGGCGGAGCTGACTTTTCAGTGATGACAAAGTGCCTCGAGGCCCTGATGGAGTGCGATGAGATAGATAGTGTCATCTGTCAGGGGATCAACTTCTCAGACATGATGGATACTGTTGTATCCAATTTCCCGGAAAAGTTCCAGAAGATGCTGAAATCATTTACCGGCGCTATAAGTCCCATGGAAATAAAGATGAACAACGAATTGATAGCGATAAAGAAAAAGTATGGCAAGCCGATTGTTCTGATGGGTATGTACGAGAGCCTCCCAAAATCCGCGAAGCAGTTGGAAGAACATGGCATCATAATGTACTCCGAACCGGATCTTGCGGCAACCACTCTCTCAAAACTGGCATGGTATGGCAATTATCTAAAGGAAAATTGTAGACATTGAATCGTCGATAAGATAGCAAAAAGATAAATATCTGTAAATCTTGTCAAAGGCCCAAATAACATAACTAAAAATAGTGTCAAAGTTAATAAGATTTAAGTATTATTAGCCATAAATCAGAATAGGTTGATACTATGAAAATGAAGAGAAGGGATATGTTTGTTGTAGTTATACTACTTGTATACGCAATCTCGATGATAACGCCAGCTTTTGCCGCGGGTTACCCCGATTATTTTGCCATCTGCGCCGATAAACCGGCAGGATACAAAGATTTCACTCCCCACTACGAGTACAAGGACTATGATAGTGAGCCCCACTTCCCGCCGGGATCAACTATCTATGTGTATGTTGAAGCAACAGGAAAGACCAAACAAGACAAAAAAACAGGGGAATACGCACCCAAGATTGAGTTTAAGCTGGAAGGTCAGAGAATGCCTACGGGATATGAATTTAGCGCAAGTACAACCTCAGACAAGCGGATTAATGATGATAAATCAATGTCTAAAAAGACATACGGGATAATGTCTTTTGGTGTAGAGAAAGATGCTGTCGAAGGCAAATACAGGATACAAATTACAGCATTTGACAAATATGATAAGAACAAGGAAATAGCTAAGACTCCGTATATCTATTTCCACGTGCGTGAGAATGCAACTTTGTATCCTCCTTATGACTACATCTATAAGGACTTCAACATTACGCCAAATCCTTCTTTCTTCGGCCAAACCGTTACCGCTTCTGTAAATGTGACGAACGTTGGTGGGAGAGGCGATCTTAAGGGTGAGGATATTGTTCTTCATTATGATGGTAAGAATCAGACAAAAAACCTGAAACTTGTTAAGGATGAAACACAGAGAGTGGAGTTTAAGCTTTCTAAAAATGAATTGGACACGGTGGGCACATACAACTTCACAATCGGGGATTTAAATGAAACATTGGTTGTTTCAGAGCAGGAGTCCTCTGGTGGGGCTGGAGCATCTGGGGCTGGAGCTGGTGGAAGCACTGCTAGTACTGAAGCACCCGGTTTCACAATGCTTTCTGCGATCTCCGGGATTGCTATAGCTTTGTATGCAGCGGGGAGAAGAAAAGGCTGATAACTTATTAGCCCGATTAAATTTATTTAAACTTCTACCAGGGACTCCGGCAACATATCAACCAGAATCCGGTTTTTATTTGCCGAACGGGTGATAGTGCTAATATCACCCAATCTATATTTTGCGATCCCGACATTTGAGATATCTTCAACGTAGACATGGAATGGTATCTTCACCCTCAAACCATTTGCTCTGAGCGTGACCACATCTGGCGAGAGACCATACTTCACATCTTCTACCTGGTTAAGTATCTCATCTTTTACAACAAATGGAGGCGCTATTGGAGGATTGACACTTATCTCCTCTCTGACTTTCTTTATGTTCTCCTCTACACCTTTACCAACCTTTTTTAGGAGTTCTATCTCACCAAGACGTTTAAACTTGTACGGCAACCTCCCAAACTTTTCAATATATGTGAAATCAGGATTCTCTAGATGGGGCAATCCAGTAAAGACCAGGGGGATACTGATTTCAGAAAAGACTTTCATCTTCTCCTCTATGCATCTTTTGAAATTACCCGTGCATATCACCGCTAAATCATGCTCTTCTATAACTCTCTTCTCTCTCTGGTTGAGCTGAGCCGTCCTCCTGCCGACACCCCTTGCAAGCCCTATCATGTTTGTCTGTGCACCCTGTCTTCTCAGATATTCAGCAATATCACAGAGGTGGTGCGGGAGATGGTGGCGTGTAAGTGTTGGTGAGACTACGGCAATCTCCGTGCCAAGTAACGGGGATTCCTTGATGCTACCCTGTATCTCCTTTGCACATTGATCGATGAGATCTTTATCCTCAATGGGTGCTGTGAAGGTTAAAGTGGCCTCCTGAGCAAACAATCTCCTCGTGGTTATATATCCACCCAGATCCTCAATGAGCTCTACTATCCTCTCGTGCTTATAAGTGCCCCCTTCAAATATAAAGTTGCCGTACATCTTCTCTTACCTCCTCTGAAGCTTCGGGTATCAACTCATCGTCTCCAATGGAAAGTTCCTTTGGAGGGTGGGATGCCATCTCTCTCATCATCTTAACATGTTCCTCGGTTATCGGGTCTTCTGAAGCTATATAGGTCAATTCATCAATCTTTCGGACAACCCTGAGACCTATTGGGATTGTTCTGTGGATAAAGTCCTGTATCATGGCTCCTACTTCTCTTTCTTTCAATTGATGGATTGGAAGTTCCATTATCTCATCTTCTGATGCTTCCACTTCCAGGATGTTTCTTCTTATCTGGTTTACCTTCTCATCTCCAAATTTATCCCAAAGCAGGCGAAGAAGATGTGGTGCATACATCTCTTCTACAATCTCAATCTTCAGAATATCTCCCTCAGCTTCTGTTATATTCAGCACATCATCGATCTTGATTGTAGGAGGATATGGGTTCTGTTTAACGGATATGTAGAAGAGAAAAGGATCCAATTTAACGCAGACACGTACTTCATCGATCAATCTTACAAGATGAAGATCTACGAGGGCGTCTTTTATAAGCATCTTAAATGCTAACGACCCCAATTCTTCAGGTGATTCTACATCTATCTTCATGTGACCTCCCTAAAGTAGAGCTTTGATTCCATCTGCTTGAGCTCTTCCATCCCTTTAACAATCTTTCCTACTATGTTTGTGGAATCCAACCCTTCACCTGTTGGACCGTAATCATCACTCGGATCAAACCTCACCCCGAGTAAGCCGTACCATTGCCTGCTCATGTTCGTCATGCCCAGAAGTCCAACATCCCCTCTTTCAGGTATATTCTCGTGAACTATGGCTTCCTTCTTCGCTTCCGCCTCAAGAAGAATCAACGATTCCGAGGATGAGACGACATTCAGCTTACCTATCGGATAATTTTTATACAGTCCAGTGGCATCTCTTATAAAGTTGGTTGATATAGGTGCTTCTTCATCGAAGAACTTGATGTGTATCAGCTTTTCCTGTGGTATTCCTTCTGTTATAAGTTTGTCAGTGATCTCCATCGTCCTGGATGGTTCCTGGGAGACTATAACTGCGTCGTCACTTTCATCACCGCGCCTCTCCTGAGATATTCCGCTATCACTCAATAATTTCTCTGCTTCAGACTGCGTAATACCGAGAACAAAAATCTGTGAAGGGTTTGAGTGAACAAGTATCCTATCATCTTCTCTTGCTATCTCCACCAGTTCCACTCCATGTGTGACCCTTCCAATGTTGTTTAGAGAGTCCTGAGGCATATGCTCTGTTCTATAAATATATATAGAATTTCTCCTTACACCTTCGCTTCGGACCAGGACGTCCCCTTTCTTCCTGAAATTTCTGTTATTCTCTTTTGGTAATCCGGTGGGTATTTGATTCTCTACCCTAATGTAAGCCTTTGCAGAATCAGTGACCGTGATAACGCCATTTGAATTCTTTAAGTAAGAAAAAAATACCTCTGCAGAGTTTGGTGTTGATTTATACAGTTCAACATCGATATGTGAGAAGATCTCGGTATCCTTTGTGATCATAGTATCAAGTGATATTCTATCCAGTATCTTCTCAGTCTCGTATTCCCGAATAACACTTTTTATGATGTCATCCTTGTTAAGTTTCTTCAAAAGAGAACTTCCTGCGGTGATTCTTCCTATCACGTCGGTCTCTTTTCCCTCAGGTAGCGTTGTGTTTTCACTGTGATCAGCGAGTGCAATTCCAAGAAATACTTCCGATTCGCTGTTGAGTAAAAATATGTCGCCGACATTTCTATTTACTTCCCTTCGAACGGATGAAAACTCATCCCCATATGGTATGGGGCCGAAGACCATCATCTCCTCGGTTATCCAAGCCACTCTGGCATCTTGCACATTCAGGGTCTGCTGGATGTCAGTTATAAACCTTCCTTTGGTAGTTTTAAATACATTAACTCCACCGACCTTCTCCTCTTTTCCAATCCTTCCAATCAAGATCTTCTCTGGCAATTCAGGCCCAAATTCTTTCAGCAGATCGCCTACTAATATACCTTCTTCCACCTCGGTGACAACGCCATTAACAGTTACTTTAATCATCTTTAATCCTACAGATAAGGAATCTTGGCTCAAGCAACTAAAAATATTGCGTTTTATATTTACCCTTGTTAAATTGCGCCTAACTTGACTTTGTCACATTAAAAACTTACTCATCAATATCCCCCTTCTCAACCCATCTTCAATACTATTTAAACTCCGACCGGAGCAACACCAATTATCGATATAATCTCTTTCTGTTTGTCTGTAAATTGTGTGGTTCTGACTATCATCTCTTTTCCATCTCTCAGACTGAATTCACACGCTTAATGCGGTCCACTGTAAATCATCCTAAATAACACCACGATACATATTTACCATAACCCCCTAAGGATACACCATGCCTTTTACAAGCAACCGTCCAAAATTAAACTTAAC
>JAXHTJ010000105.1:0-8391 GCA_034190245.1 Halobacteriota archaeon
GTGGGTAGATACGTACCATCTTCTTTTAATGCTTTATCTTAAAACAATGCCATCTGCCTCTGATTGTTGATAATCTCGGACCACGACCAGCCCATTGCTACGAGTATACGTTCGATCGGGGATTTTACGACCTTGTCAAGCATCATATTCCAGTCTGGCTCAAATCCAGTAGGAACCTGATCCTGATACTCAAAGCAGATAACATCCGTCCCCTTAAATCCATCAGGCACCCTTGAGACGTATATCCTCTTCGGTTTGCTCCCTCTTCCAAAGTTAGTTCCAAAATTTTCGTTAGCGTATGAAGCACCTCTGATGTGGGCATCGTCTGTATCATAGCTCTTTAGCTCTTTACCTATGCCGCACGGGATGCCGATCTCGTCCAACTCCAGACGCCTCTCTTCAAAATTTTTTGAGATATCCCTCAGGAAGTCCCCCACCTCCTTGAAGCCCTCTCCGTTTATAATCCGGGATAAAACCTCTTCCTGCACCTTCTTTGTTATCCTCGGGTAGTCGCTTCGCCTGAATTCAAAGCCTGTGATATCGATCTCGTCACACGACTTACCTTCTTTCCATATCAGTCTTCCTGCATACCTCTTCTTAGCCCCTGCCTGGAAGAACCGTTCAAATATCTTCTCGAACTTTATCTGAAACCAGTGCTCATCTGCATTCAGGCTCTTTGCAAACTCGTCATATCTCTTGTTCAGCTCGCTTTCAATCTTTCTACCTATCTCAATCGTCTCTTCCAGATTCTTTACCCCTATTGCCACCATGCACGAATCTGTGTCTCCATAGACTACTTCAAAACCCATAGACTCGATGAAGTCCCTTGTGTGCTGTATAATCGCTCTGCCAACGGATGTTGTGGCGCTACCGATCTCGCTGTCATACAACCTGAATCTTGAATAACCACTGACACCGTAGTACGAGTTTGTTATCACCTTTATTGCATACTGCTGTGTATCGTACTTCTTGTACTCCCCCGTTCCGTAATCATAACTGTCTCTGAGTCTCTTCTTCTCCGCTCTTGCTTCAAGAAGTTCTTTTAATATCATCCTGGTCAAACCATCCGGTTCCTTCAAGAAAGAGACGCCATTTGGAGCCTTGAGCCCCCCGTCTTCCGATTTGGTCTCTGGAGAGGCGTTCAGCGTCATCATCGCCATCGGATAAAGTGACATCAGATCAAGCACGATGACATTGTCACGAACACCTTTGATCGGATCAAGCACCATCGCCCCTTCAAACTCATCCCTCTTCTCATGTCCTTTCGATGGCAGAACGAAGAGATCTCTGGCCTTTCTGAGCACATAAACATCTATCACTCTTGAGGAGTTGAGAGTGTCTTCGATGGGGCAACCGACAAAGTTCGCAACCTCTCTGAAGAACCCTGTGATATCGATCTTATCATTTATACCCACACAGAGCTCAACATCCTTTCTATTGTATTCGATGAGTTTATGAATGTCATTCTCCCATAGATCGCCTATCTTCCCGGTAAATCTTATCTTCTTCTCACCCAATTCTTCTTCTGCTATTGCATCCAATCTATAGCTCTCTTTTTCTGTAAAATGTGTTTTCTTATATCCGTAAAGCAGATCAAACGCTATCCTGCCTTTTATAGTTGGAGTCTCAAACTGAGATCGTTTACTCCATACCACGCCCAATCTCGAAAGTTTCGAAACTCCAATGCCGAGTGTATTCATTCTATCGATTATATATGGGGCATCGAAATTTGTGAAGTTCCAACCGGTGAGAAGATCCGGGTCTTTCTTTAGGATGTAATCCAAAAATGCATTCAACATTTCATGTTCGGAGGAATAGAGCTTACATTCTTCTGAGATGGGCTCACTATGGTTGGCGGACCAGATGAATGTATTATAACTCCTCTCAAAACTGTCCCAGACGGTTATACAGTATATGGGGTCTCTATTTGCTTCGGGAAAACCTCTTCTGTCGTCACATTCAATATCCAGAATGCACACTCGTAAAGGAGTGCTACATTCTACCGGCGTGATCTCACTGATGTCAATGGATGGTTTATCCGGAATCGATATTCCACTTGTGATCCCCATATCGATCATGAATCTCGTTGTGAACAGAATATCCGCCTCAAAATGTTCTCCGATTCTCTCACGCGCATCTTTAACGTCGGCGGGTATCCTCGTATAAATCCTGGACAGCTCCTTTTTGTCGATTGAGCGGTATCCATCCTCTACACACATTATTCTGGGATCGTCAAAATCGATGGCTTTCTCTTTTGGGATGTAAAAATAAGGTCTGAAACCGTGAACGTCGACTCTTCTCAATTGACCATCTTCGGTTCTGCCGAATATCTGTATAACGGGCTTTTCTTCGATGACGGTATACTCTACCTGGAGAACCCCCAGCTTAATCCTACCATCAACCTCTTCCTCATTAAAAAACATATCAAGCGTGGTGTTCACCATGATCAAAGCCATATATAGTTGTACACCTAAATATAATTATTCAAAAATTCTCGACTCGATTTAGCACAAATATTATAGGCAAAGAGCAGATATCTTATCTAAAATAAAAAAGGAGGTGTAAAAATGGTTTGGGAAATTGTTGCAATAATAGTAGTCTTACTTATAGTGATACTGTTTGCGTCGATAAAGGTGGTAAGAGAGTACGAGAGAGGTGTGATATTCAGGTTGGGTAGACTTCTCGGTGCAAAGGGTCCGGGAATTTTCCTTATAATCCCCGGATTCGATAAGATGGTAAGAGTTGACCTGAGGACAATAACATTTGATGTGCCACCACAGGAAGTTATAACAAAGGACAATGTTACGGCGAAGGTTAATGCCGTGGTCTACTATAGAGTTATGGATCCTGAGAAGGCGGTAACACAGGTAGAGCGCTTCCATCTCGCAACTTCACAGTACGCCCTGACAACGCTTAGAGGCGTAATCGGACAGGCGGAATTGGACGAGCTCTTAGCGGAGAGAGAGAAGCTGAACAGAGAGATACAGCAGATCGTAGACGAAGCGACTGACCCATGGGGAATCAAAGTTACGGCAGTCGAGATAAAGGATGTTGAACTTCCAAAAGAGATGCAAAGGGCAATGGCTGCTGAAGCAGAGGCCGAAAGGGATAGAAGAGCAAGGATAATACAGGCCGAAGGAGAGTTACAAGCTTCAATGAAACTGGCAGAGGCCGCGAAGGTTCTGAATGAATCTCCCGGAGGAATGTTTATCCGAACGCTAAAGACAATTTCAGAAGCTACAGCAGAGAATGCAACCACGATGGTTATACCATTACCCATTGAGATTATGAGGGCTTTAGGGTACGAAAAGACTGATAAATGAGGATTATAGCCTTTGTGGGCCTTCCCGCATCCGGTAAATCTGAGGCTTCGAAAGTCGCTCGTGAGATGGGGCTTGCGGTTGTTGTAATGGGTGATGTGATAAGAGAAGAGGTACACAGAAGAGGGCTTCTGTTAACAGACGAGAACGCCGGTAATGTGGCAAACGATCTGAGGAGGGTAGAGGGGATGGGCGCTATAGCCAAAAGGTGCATCCCTATTATAAAAGAGAAAGAGACCGATGTTGTAGTGATCGATGGTATCAGGGGTATAGCAGAGGTTAAAAGGTTTAGAAAGGAATTTGGAGAGGGTTTTCGGTTGATAAAAGTGGATACACAGTTGGAAGAGCGATTTCAGCGCTTGAAGGGAAGAGCGAGGTCTGACAGCCTGAATAACCTGGATGAGCTTAGGAATAGGGATGAAAGAGAGCTTAGATGGGGCATGAAAGAGGCTATGGACTCGGCAGACATGGTTATAGGTAACTCTGGCGCACTGGACAATTTCAGAGAAGAGGTAAAATCAGCTTTGAACGGGTTTCTATGAATATCGGATTTTCATCAATAACTGCGGTGTACGATCCATTTGATTGGGTCTATGAACTGGAAGATATCGGTTTTACCGGATGGGAGATTGTATGCGAAGGCGATATGAGGCTAACAAAGGAACTGCGCAAAAGGATAGAATCGTTCCATGAAAGCACCAATCTGGATCTATCGATTCATGCACCGTTCTCCGATTTGAATCTTGCATCCATCAACTATCCGATATGGGAAGAGACTGTAAGACAGATACGATCATGTATAGAGAATTCACCGGATCGCGCAAAGGTCGTGACCATCCATCCCGGACATCTATCCCCGCTCGGTGCACAGATGCCAGAAAAGGCATGGAAACAGATGGTCGAAGCTCTAAAAAAATTGACCAAGTGTGCAGTTGATCGTGATATTACTTTAGGCCTGGAGAATATGGTGAATATCAATTGGTTGTTTGGAAGATTCCCCCATGAGATTGATGGGCTTGTGGAGACAGTTAACAGTGGTAACATGGGAATCACATTTGATATAGGCCATGCAAATCTGACAGACTCGATAGATGAATTTCTCAAACTTGATTTCATACACGTTCATGCACATGACAACTTCGGAAAGACCGACGAGCACCTGTCCATAGGGAAAGGGGAGATCGACTGGAGACGCGTTATCGATGGACTGAATGATTATAAGGGGAGTGTTGTCATCGAAGCAAAGAGCCTTGAAGAGGGCAAGGAGAGCTTTAAATTTCTTAATACTCTGTGATTGATATGAAAGTGATAATCGGCACACGTGGCAGTAAACTTGCGATGAAACAGACAAATATGGTGGCAGATGAGCTTAGAGAGCGCGATATGGATGTTGAGCTTAAGATCGTCAAGACAAGTGGGGATATATTTATAGATAAATCGCTACAGGAGTTTGCGGGCAAAGGAGCGTTTGTCAGTGAAATCAACGATATGATCGTTAGAGGGGAGGTTGATCTTGCTGTTCACAGTTTGAAGGATCTTCCGACTGAACTACCGGATGAGGTATTTATTGCTGCTCTATTACCGAGAGCCTCCAGAAAGGATGTGCTGATATCTGATTATGGTTTGAAAGATCTACCGGAAGGTGCGAGAGTTGGGACATCGAGCACCCGCAGGAAGGCCCAACTTCTAAGAATCAGACCGGATCTACAGATAGATGATATAAGGGGAAACATAGATACGAGAATTCGTAAACTGACCCAATATGATGCATATGATGCAATTGTAATGGCAAAAGCGGGCCTTGATCGCCTCGATATTAATATCGAGATAAAAGAGTTGCCATTTATAACATCTGCCGGACAGGGTGCGATTGCAGTTGTCGCAAGGAAGGATTCAGAGGCCTGTGGCATAATAGGTGAGCTGGACCATAGAGATACCAGAATTGAGGTGGAGGTTGAGAGGGCTATCCTTGGTGGACTGGGTGGAGGATGTGTAGTTCCGATGGGCGTCGCAGCGGAACTGAATGGAGATAATATAAGTGTTGAGACAGAAGTGCTCTCACTAAACGGAGTAAGAGGCGCATACGTCAAAAGAGATATCAAATTAAATGATTATAAAGAAAGCTCGCTTGATATTGTTGAAGAGCTGAAGAGGAAGGGCGGCGCAAGTCTGGTTGAAGAGGCTGTGAGATTTACTGACCAGAGTCTAAAAAGTGATTGATACCCCTTATGGGGCCCTTACGAGTCTATGCGGGTTTTGCCTCAATCTCCGATGGCAGGGTCATGGATAGCATGAATTCAGGAATTTGGCTCGAAGTTGAGACTCTCAGATAGAAGTTTGCATCATCTTCGACCTTCCCGATATACTCAAATGATATCCTCGCATCGGTATCATAGACCTGAATACCTAGGATCTTCGCTTTGACCCCGATCTCTTGCATTTCGTATGTAGTACCAACAGATATCTCTTTCTTTTCACCGTTCACCGAAAGAATCACCTCATCTTCCCCTGGAATCGCAAACAGTTTGTTATTTCCAACCGTTACCTCTTCCGTAGCTGGAAATGTGACATTATAAGTGACAGTGTATGGATAAGATTCCGAACCTATTGGGTCTGTCGTCTCTACGCTTATCGAAAAATAGAGTACAAGCAGTAGAATTATAATAACGGGTATGGTGATATATCTTCCCTTTAATCTGAACTTTCTCTTCTCTTCCATATGTTTATATGAATCTGTTTTATAATTTAAATAGTTTTGGACTGTACCTTTTTGTTCTACTTCTTTATAAGTTTTAGCACTCAATGTCAAAAGTCACAGATCCGGTTCTTATCAAAAAAATTATATATTTATATATTTATAGATATAATAATGCTTAATAATTTTAATTGGAGGTGGAATAGATGGCAATGAACTTGTTACAGGATATGATAGGTGATCTACCGAAGATGATGGAGAACCTGCAAAAACAATTATCAAAATCTCCAAAAATGGTAGATATGCTAATTTCAAGCTTGAGCAAAAGAACCATGGCTGAGATGTTACCAATGTTTTTGAATGCCTTTATCTCAGTGAGTAACAAGACTTTCATCGTTGATGGGGAAGAGAGGTTCACATACAAGCAATACAAAGACCGTGCGTTTAGGTTCGCTAATGGCCTTGTCGACCTTGGGGTTGGACATGGCGACAACATAACCCTGATGCTCTATAATTCGAATGAATTCATAGAAGCGATAGGTGCACCTTTTACAATTGGAGCAAGAGCATGCCTGATGAATTGGCATTTTCAGGGCGAGGAGATTGTGGATCTCCTCAAAGACTCCAAATCGAAAGTTCTGATACTTGACGAAGAGTTCATAGACCGAATTGCAGATATCCGCTCTGAATTAGAGAGTGTTGAGCACTTCATCGTAGTCGGTAAGAAGGCACCAGACGGTATGATGCTGTATGAAGACTTCATCAGCAATTATCCTATTGAGCAGCCACCGGCTCCTTTTACTCTCGAAGAGATAGGAATGCCTGTGATGCTATATACGGGTGGAAGCACAGGACGGCCAAAAGGTGTCCAACTGGAAGGGGGTTTTACGGGAGTCATGAAGCCTTCTTCAGAAACACTTGATGTGGGCAGTGGAATGAGTCTCCTTCCAGCTCTTATTGAAGGTTTTCATTTCAACGAGACGACCAATATCCATTTAGTTTCCGGCCCTCTTTATCACGCTGCACCATTCGCATTCTTCGGTTTTACTCTGATTCTACAGGGCACACTTGTTTTGATGAGGAAGTTCGATCCGATAGAAATGCTAAAACTGATAGAAGAGGAGAAGATATCCACGGCTTATTTGCCACCGATTCTTCTCAAGAGGACACTCAACATACCACTTGAAGAGAGGGCGAAGTATGATATCAGCTCGCTCAAATCACTTACCTGCGGTGCAGCACCCTGTCCGGCTGAGCTCAAAAAGGCTGTGGTTGATTGCTTCGGTCCGGTATTTCATGAGTGGTATGCTTCCACTGATGCCGCATTTAATACAATCTTGATGCCTGAACATTACATTGCTGACGAGAGTAAATTTGCAAGTGTTGGAAAAATTGTTTCGGGGAACAAGATTAAGATACTCGATGAAAACGGCAGTGAATGCCCACCAGGCGTCCCCGGTGATTTCTATGTAAAAAGCATTTACACAGACATGCTCTCCTATTACAATGATCCGGAAAAGACGAGCAACTCATTTCGCACAATTGACAACGAGAAGTACTTCGTAGAGGGTGAGGTGATGTACAGAGACGAAGAAGATTTTTACTATGTCGTCGATCGGAAGAAAGATATGATCATAAGCGGTGGGGTCAACGTCTATCCAGCCGAGATAGAGAACGTGATTCATAACCACCCCAAGGTGAGAGATGTCGCTGTGATAGGTGTCCCGGATCCCGAGTGGGGCGAATCCATAAAAGCATTCATCCAGTTGATGGAGAGTGATAGTGCAACGGATGAAGAGATCATAGCCTTCTGTAAAGAGCACCTCGCCAGCTATAAAAAACCCAAATTAATCGAATTTGTGAGCGAGTTGCCAAGACATATTGATGGCAAGATAATGAAGCAGGAACTCAGGAAAAAACACTGGGAAGGTAGAGATAGTACAGCGTACTGAGCGAGAAGCAAGGTTAATTTAAGGCTGAAATACCCTTGTGTAGGCATATATCTATAAATAGTATAAGGACGATAAACCTATAGAAGGGGATGGAAGAAGATGGAAGAAATAAAAGACCTTGATCCTGCATACCTGCACATTCAGTATCTGATCCGAAGAAAAGTGCTCAAGCTGTTTGGAGGAGAATTTTATATTTACGATGAGAATGAAAATTTGCTCTTCTATTCAAAACAGAAAGCATTCAAATTAAGAGAAGATATCAGAATATACGCGGATAAGAACGAGACTCGTGAGCTTTTGATCATAACCACTTCTCAAATTATCGATTACGCTGCAACATATAATGTGAGGGATGCAACTACAGGTGAGGTTGTGGGAGCCCTGAGACGAAAAGGGTTAAAATCGCATTTATGGCGAGATGAAT
>JAXHTJ010000106.1:0-8327 GCA_034190245.1 Halobacteriota archaeon
GTGCAGGGCTTGTTAGTAAACTTTTTACAAAAGTTTAACCAAAACAAGGGATGCAGAGCATCCCTTTAGTCCAATCTCTACGAGATTGGACACCTCTCAGGCTGGAGGTGTCCAGCCATATTATATACTTTTCTCTTGTTTAGGTGAATGAACCTGAATTAAGATATAACTTTCCCAGATTTTTCCACCTTTTATTTTTCTTCTCTTACTCTAAAAAATGCAGGACGTCAAGATTTTCCTTCATTCAGATTTACCATATGAAGAGAATTAAGCGATAACGCATGGTCTTCGCATATTCCTTGTAACCGGGTAACTCCTCTTGCAATGTCCGATCCTCGAGTGCCGTTCGGATCACAAATACAAGAATAAGCACTAAAGTAGGCACAAGCCCCCACCATGAACCCAGGATGAGTGGATAGCTGGGTGCACCTATAAGCTCAGCAGCATAACCAGGATGTCTTACAAATTTATATGGGCCGGATGTAACAACCTTGTGATCACTCTCTTTAACAAAAACTGTCATCTCGAAGTGGGGATTGACGGCCATCGCCCAGGTTCCGAGAAAGCAAGACTAGAATATAGATCGCCACACCAAACAACACAACTCCCAACGACATACTTGACCATCCATAACGTACCGCAACGAGACCCGAGATTATAGATATCATAAAAGCGAGAGGTAGATACGAAGCAATGAATACGATATCAAATGATTTTGTATCTTTCTGGATTAACCTACCACGTTTATTCAGCAGTTGGGGATTTAAACTCGCGAGTACTGCTGCGTTTATCAGCTGGTAAGGTAGTGCCAACCCTATACACATCGCCCAGGCATTTATCCACCAGATTTCACCGGCCGAGATCAGAAGTACCGCAAGATAAAAAAAGTACGAATGATGTCTCTAACTATGTATAACTATGTAAATATACCGTCGCTATTAATCCGAAAATAATCTTCATTTGGGTTATCTTCCGTTGAATTGGGCATGGAATCCTTTACGATACTTCATCTTCCATTATCTCCACATTTACTCTTTGGTTCTTTAAGTCTAGCCTTCATCAATTATAACGATTAATATGTTAAGTTATCCCCCAAACACAAGCATCATAAGATAAACACTTATATACGGGAAATATCAATGTTCTCAGCAGGCAAAGTCCAACGCTTTCTGTTTCGTCATCGCTACGAAAAAGGAATTATAGTAAAGAATATATATGATAAATACTAATGGAGGAGGTGATAAAATATGGCAGTTAAAATAGATGATGTAAATGTAGTAGAGAGATTACTTGAAGAGGGCAAAGAGGCTTGCTTGTATTGCATCTACTATAGTGCTGAGAATGGGTGCGACAGAATCTTTAAGCAGACAAGGGGAAGGACGAAGATAGAAATTACCAAACCATTGGAGCAGACTTGCGGGTCATTTGTGCCGGTATTCAGGTGTGAAGACTGCTACTCTTATAAATCTGAGAAATTGGAAGAGGCGTTATGGGGTAAGGATGAAAAGGCAACGTGCGTAAAGCATAATGTATCCGACGAGGATATCAAGCTTTGCATCTACTGGGAACCCAACGAAGAGAAGATGAAAGAATTAAAAGCGCTGTATGAAGCTGCTGGGTTCGAGTTTAAGCTCGATTTCGGATACTGAGGTGTTTTAGATGGCAGAAGATTTTCTGATTGTAGACGGATTGACCAAGTACTTCGGTGACCAGCCAGTTATAGATAAGATAAGCTTTTCGGTAAAGGAAGGACAAGGTTTTGGAATTCTCGGTAAGAGTGGTTGTGGTAAAACAGTGCTAATGCATGCACTTCGTGGGATAAAGGAATATGAACCGACGATGGGTACTGTGACTTATCGTGTGGCAGCCTGCCAGAACCCTGAGTGTAGATGGGTTGATCGTCCGAGTAAAGCAGGAGGGAAATGTGCGAAGTGTGATGCTCCTATGTCTCTCGAAGAGGTGAACTACTGGGAGGAGCTGAAGAAGGGAACTCCCCTTTCGAGGAACCTCTATGAGAGGCTTTCCATCATGTTCCAGAGAACATTCACACTGTATGGTGATGAACACGTCATTGAGAATGTGAGGAGGGCTCTAAAGGATGCAGGTCAACCAGAACACAAATTGGATGAGATGGCAAACGAACTACTTGCCGATGTGCTTCTCACGCATAGAGCAGATCATGTTGCAAAGCATATAAGTGGTGGAGAGAAACAACGTGTCGTATTCGCTATGAGTATGGCAAAAGATCCAATACTCTTCTTTGCAGATGAGCCAAGTGGAACGTTAGATCCGATAACTGCGGAAGCAGTTCACCAGGTTATGCACAAAAAGATGGATGAAGGCCTCACAATGCTTGTAACATCACACTGGCCAGAAGCCGTATCAGAGTTATCTGAAAATGCTATTCTACTTGAAGAAGGGAAGATAACGGCAAGCGGGAACGCAAAAGAAGTCGCCAAAAAGTTCATGGAGAAGTTTGCCGGGATAGAGATTGATAGAAAGAAGCTATCCGATCCTCTGATCAAGATGGATGATTTGAGGAAATACTTCTACAGATTCGACAGGGGACTTGTGAAAGCAGTTGACAAGATAACGTTTAACATAATGGACGGTGAGATATTTGGATTGGTCGGTGTCTCAGGATCAGGAAAGACGACAACATTTAAGATGATTGCAGGCCTTGTAGATGCATCTGAAGGACTGCTACAGATAAGAATGGGTGATGATTGGGTGAGTATGAACGTCGTCGGTCCGGAAGGCAGGGGCAGAGTCACTCCAAACATAAGCATGTTGCATCAGGCATATACGTTACATCCGGATCTTAACGTGTACGAGAATATGGAGAGCGCACTCGATGTGGAATTACCTGCAGATATTCTCGCAGTGAAGATATTCAATATGCTCAAAGCCGTCAACTTCTCGGAGAAGGAGATAGACGACATACTATACGTGCGCCCGGACCATCTGAGTGAGGGTGAAAGACACAGAGTTGCGATTGCAAAGACTCTGATGAAAGAACCGAAGATCGTCCTTTTAGATGAGCCGACCGGTACGGCAGATCCTCTCACAAGGGTAGAGATTGCAAAGTCGATAAAGAACATGAGAAGTGAGTTAGGCCAGACCTGTATCATCGTGTCTCATGACATAGACTTTATAGATATGGTATGCGATCGAGCTGCTCTTATGAGGATGGGTAAGATTATGGCCGTTGGCGATCCGGACGAAGTTATTAAGACGATGAGAGAGGTAGAAACCCCAATGGGTGACTAAACCTTTCTTTTTTTATTTTTTTAAATATCATTTTAATATTGGAGGTGGGTTATATGGCGGATGCCATTTTAAAAGTGAAGGGACTTACGAAGGGTTATGATCTATCTGACGGAGGTCATATACACGCTCTCAAGAATGTTAATTTCGAGGTCTTTCTAAACGAGACTGTTGGGATAATCGGTAAAAGTGGTGCCGGAAAAACAACGCTCTTGAGGGTACTACGGGGTGTGGAACCTTTTGACGATGGAGAGATCATAATCGATGGGGCCGCTATAACTCCCAAATCCTCCAAGTCCGATGTGGGAAAGCTGAAGGATAAGAGCGCTATACATTTACAGAGGACCTTTGGATTATGGGCAGAGAGCACAATTGAGAATGTGATGAGGAGGGTCTATGCTCTCGAATCAGGTGACGAGACAATTCCACTACCTGATCCAGATGATAATGAATTTGACAGGCTCAGGGATGAGTCCATGAAGTTTTTAGAGTTGGTCGGCCTAACACACAAGGCAGATCAGGCTGCACACACGCTGAGTGGTGGTGAGAAACAAAGACTAGTACTTGCCAGACAATTGATCCTCCAACCAAAGGTACTGCTTCTGGATGAGCCCCTTACGATGGCAGCTCCGGAGGACAAGAGAGAGGCACTTGACCTTGTAAAGAAGCTATGCAAGGAGCTGAATATGACAACTGTGCTCGTCTCACACCTTCCAGAGATTCACAGGGAACTTTCACAGAGGTTGTTGCGGCTTGATGACGGTCAGATTGTAGAGAGCGGTGAAGTCGAAGGAGTTATAAATAATTTTCTCGTAGATATGGAGCCTGTTGAACCTGTCAGGCCATTGCCAGAGAAAGAACCACTATTCAGATTGGAAGGTGTCAGCAGAGTGTATTACCACTACAACCTCTCAAAGCTATTTGAGCTGAAGGAGATGAACCTTGATGTTTACAGGGGGGAGATATTCGGGATCATAGGGCCTTGTGGTGTCGGGAAGACTGTTCTTGTGAGGTTACTTGCCGGACTTGAGATGCCGAACACCGGAAGGGTATTATACTTTACAGAGGGTGGTGGAGCTACCGATCTAACAAGCCTGGGGATGGCCAGTGCGCTGATGAGGCAGAAGATCGGCATCCTACATCAGGAATTTGGATTGACACACCACTCAAAGATTGAGGATATAATAAAGAGCAGATCCCGCTTTAAGTCGATCTCAAAGGAGCAGCTGACAGAGATTGCCAAGAAGCTGGATCTCAGAGAGTCCATACTCGACTTTGTTCTCAGGCTTGCTGATGTGCCGGAATCATCAAGAAAAGACGTTCTAGAGGATCTGGAGATCTCAGAAGATGAGCTTCTGGACATATATGCAGAGTTGCCCATTGAGAGGCTCGACATAGGAGAAGTGAAGCCCATATTAGAACTTCTGGGTCTTGATTCTGATATTGTAAATAAGAGATCTTACGAGTTATCCGGTGGGGAGAAGATAAGGGCAGCCCTTGCTGTGGAGCTGGCAACAAAACCATTATTATTGATACTTGATGAGCCTTTTGGAGACCTTGATCCTGTCACTTCCACAAAAGTCTCAAACCTCCTGAAGAAGGTCAATGCAGAATATAACACAACATTTGTGATAGTTTCGCATGATAGAGAACTTCTATCCAGGACGGCACATAGGATAGTCCTGATAGAGGATGGAGAGCTAAAGGGCGAATTTGATAAGGATATGCTCCACAATATTTAGCATAAAGCTTCTATCTGATCCACTTACTCTGCCTTCCCGCAAAGTTTATGTAAAAATAGATCGATCTGTTTCTGTTGGAGGTGAAAGGATTATTGACGAGATAGCCGGGCAGATAAGATCCCGTTTTTCAGATATCGGAATCGATGTTTCAATAGAGGAGATAAGGAAACGTCTGGATCTTTTGATAAATGAATATAAGGTCCCGGAAGGTGAGGCAAAGCGCTCAATAACGAATTACTTTCTAACAAAGCATAATGCATCAAGGTTACAGTTTCAAGATTCCGATTCACTGAAGATAAAAGATATCAAAACGGAAGGGCAGTGGATTAGCCTAAAGGCAAATGTAATTCAATTGTGGGAGAACGAGCATGAATCCATCTCGCAGGTTGGCCTTTTAGGAGATGAGAGCGGAATAATCAAATTTGTATCATGGGCAAAAGCGGAACTACCTTACCTGGATGAAGGAAAAAGTTACGAGTTCAGAAATGTGGTTACAGACTCATGGAACGATAGGTTCAGTGTAAAACTCAACCAGAATACGCAGATCACCATGCTTGATGAAGAGGTTAAAGCCATAGGAGGAGGAGACATCTTAATCTCAGATATAGATTCAGGGGATCAGTGGGTAAATCTGAAGGTGAAGGTTCTCCAGTTATGGGACAGTGGGCATGAATCGATTTCACAGGTTGGATTGATCGGAGATGAGAGCGGAACGATTAAATTTACAAAATGGGCCAGTTCAGGTCTACCGGATGTGGTTGAAGGCCAATGCTACGAGTTTAAGAACGTGATAACCGATTACTGGCAGGAGCGATTCAATATCAAGCTCAATCGCAATTCAAAGATCATCGATATCGATGAAGAGATCTCAGTAGCCAGATCTGAGGCTGTGATGAGAGGAGCAATAGTTGCCATCCAGGAAGGGAGCGGGCTGATCAAACGGTGCCAGATCTGTAACCGGGTCTTGATAGATGAATCCTGTGGAGAGCATGGTTTTGTTGATGGTGTTTATGACCTCAGGATAAAGGGTGTGCTTGACGACGGAGAGGTTGCACAGGATATCTTACTCAACAGGGAAACAACTGAGAGAGTGACAAAGGTAACGCTTGAAAGGGCCAAGTTGGCTTTCGAGGAGGGTGACCAGACATCAGTGTTAAGTGAGATAAAAGATGTTTTACTTGGCAGATATTTTGAGGTTAAAGGTCCAATGATTGGGCGATACATACTCGTGGATGAGATTGCAGGATACAGCCTGGAAGGCGATGTTGAAGATCTTGTAAGTGAGATTGAATCAGAAGAAGTTTTACATACAAAGTCCAAAGTGATACCTGATGAAGAGGGGGGAGAAGGTAAGATCGATCTGGTCATTGATGCTTCAAATGTTGCATATTGGGAAGATGCAAAACCGAAGCTTGGCAGTGTTATCGCTGTCATTGATAGACTGGATGCTCTTGAAATTTCGTACTTGTGTGTGGTCGGACCGAGATTGAGGCATGTAATAGACGACAGGGTTGGGCTGGAAAATCTACTCAAGAGGAGTAACATAATTCAGTCTCCGGCAAAGAAGGATGCCGATGTCTTTGTATTAGACTACGCCAACAAATACAACTCAAGGATACTCTCCAATGACCAGTACAATGAATACAGGAGCAAGTACCCGATACTACTCGAGAAGGGAAGGATTGTTGAAGGTTTGATATTTGACGGCAAGATAAGCGTGCCCGATTTGGGAATTTAAAGAGAGAGGCTGGATATGCAGGAGTTTAAAAGAGAAGCGGCAATAAGGATCTTCGCGCAGGAATTCAGAGAGAGTGATCTTACATTCAAGGAAGGAGAGGATGAACGCTCTCCGCGTTACCTGCTCACGCCAACTGGTGCGAGATGTAACAGGGTCTTTGTTGTAGGAACACTTACAGAAAAAGAGGACATAGGAATAGAAACGGAGTACTGGCGGGCAAGGGTGGCCGATCCGACAGGGGTCTTTCTCGTATACGCCGGGCAGTATCAGATCGAAGCAGCAGAGATGTTATCAGGGATCGGGGAAGATCCAGACCATCCGGATATTATCGCAGTTACTGGCAAACCGAATACGTATGAGACTCAGGATGGTGATATAATCACATCAATAAGGCCAGAGTCCATACAGTTGGTCGATGCAGAGACGAGGGACTCGTGGATAATCGATACTGCTATTAAGACAATGAAACGCATAAAAAATTTGGATGGAGATGGTGACGAGGATGCCGCAAGAGCAAAAGAGCACTATGCAACAGAGAAAGAGTACTACAAAGAGATAGTACTGGCTGCGCTCAAGACGATGGAGAAGGTTGAAGCCGAGACCTTCGATATGAGAGGATACTGATATTTATCCTCATCCGTCAGACATGAGGTTTACAGGGTCTCTTTCTGAATTGGAGAATGTTGACATCGAGCTAATCGGAGTTCCCTTCGACGGAAATGCCAGTTTTAGAAGGGGCTCAAATAGCGCTCCGGATGCGATTAGAAAAGCTTCTTTTGAGCTTGAAACTTTCTTATGGAATAGAAAGATCGAAATAACCGATTTTGGATACTATGACCATGGGGATCTCACAGTCGATATATATGAAGATCTCTTCGATCTTGTTAAGAGATTTAAGTCTGATAATAGGATATTTCTGGGCGGGGATCATTCTATCTCGCTTCCTATTGTAAAGAGCCTGGGTGACGTCACCGTGGTCAGTATAGATTCTCATGCCGATTTTAGAGATGAATATCAGGGTAACAGGTTTTCCAATGCGTGTGTAATGAGAAGGATAAGCGAGGTCATCGGTACCGAGAACCTGATCGAGATAGGTATCTGCTCCTCTTCTGAGGACGAATACAGGGCTATTATGAAGGATGAAATTGAAGTATACGACCTCTACACGTTGAGGGAAGAGGGCATAGATTGTGTAGTTGACAGATTACCTTCAGACGACATCCACCTTTCGATAGACATAGATTCACTTGATCTTGCTTCTGGTTGTGGTGTTGGAAATCCAGAACCGGATGGCCTGAGCATACCAGGTCTAATCGGGTTGGTGGGGAAGATAGTTGATGAGAGAGAGGTAGTAGCTTGCGATATCGTGGAGGTGAACCCAGACTTCGGCGATACAACAAGTTTTGTTGCCGCAAGAATTGTAATGGAGATAATCGGTGGATGGAGTAGATAAAAAGATAGAGTAACTATTCACCCCCATCCAAATTCAACCTAAAACATTCAGTTTTTTCAGCCAATACAATAAACTAATTTCCCCTTATACAACAGGCAGAAATGGAACAAATGGCTTTCCATCGAAC
>JAXHTJ010000107.1:0-8200 GCA_034190245.1 Halobacteriota archaeon
GTGCCAGAGAGCCCTGACCTTCTATCCTCTCGCCGTTCTCCGAAAGTATCATTATCGCCACGATGAAGAGTAGGATCCAACCAACATACCCTCGTATCAGGTCATATCCTCCAAAGAGTATTGAAAACGGGATCAAAAGAAGCCAGGATCGTGCGTGAGATACCAGACGAAGAGTTCAGAGAAGCGGTGCTAATCAACCATTCTTTAGAACGTGAGATCCTCCTCACAGAAAGATCAGTTGATGGTAAACGCTGGGGTGTGATATGCTACAATAAAAAGAAGGCAGAGAATGATAAGGCATTCAGAGACGCAATGATAAACAGATCCACACAAGAGCTTGAGAAGGTTAAAGAGGGGTGTGGTAAGAGAAACCTCAAGACAAAAGAGCAGGTCTATCATGCAGCTTACAGGGTTATTGAGAAGCATTGCACAAAAAGATTCATTGAGGTAGAGATCAATAATCGTGGTTCACCACGCTTGAAGTTTCAGCTGAAAGTTGGACAAGAGATGATAGTCAGAACCACACAATTTACAGACAAACAGAAAGAGATTATATCAATAATCGGTGTTGCTCCGGTCGGAGTTTAAATAGTATTGAAGATGGGTTATGTTCCACCTTTTATCTTCTTCTTTACAATGTATGTCATTGTGCTGCCTATATTTAGGCAGCACAATATAAATAGTTTTCGTATGTTTTAGCACAATATCACTACAAATATGGTTAGGATGCACAATAGACTAATCTTTTTACCATTCAGGGAGTGTATATCCTCTTGCTACCACTTATCCTATTGTGAGGATAGAATTAAAAGAGTAGAAATAATGGGGGTTTGTTTATATAGTATGGAAGATGGGTTATAATGTTTAGTCTACTTGCCGAAGTACTGTCTTTAGAGACAAAGCAAAATCACCCCTCAAATAAATACAACTACACACACCAAAGAAACAAGATCTTTAAAAGTAGAAGCTAAATACTCTAATAAACCACATATAAATTTTATATATCATTGAAACCAAAACCATGACACAAAACTACGACTCCGCCTGCACCGAACTTGCAGAACTCATACTTCATAGCGAAGAAGGATTCGACCTAAACAAAGCCAAAAAGAAAATTAGCGCTAAATACGGCCTTTCCACCCTTCCAAAAAACTCCGACATAATCTCAAAACTTCCTAAAGATGACAAGATCCTAAAAAAAGTCCAGAGAAAACCGGTAAGAACAATATCAGGAGTTGCTGTTGTTGCTGTAATGACCTCCCCTGCCGAGTGTCCGCACGGAAAGTGTGTGATGTGCCCGGGCGGGCCAAAATCGAAGTTCGATTCTCCCCAGAGCTACGTTGGAGCTGAACCTGCGGCTCTTCGAGGGATTCAACTGGATTATGACCCTTACCTACAGGTCACATTCAGGCTGAGGCAGATGGAGCAGATCGGTCACAAGGTCGACAAAGCCGAGCTCATCGTCATGGGTGGGACGATCACCTCAAGGCCGGTTTCCTACCAGGAATGGTTCGTTAAAAGATGTCTTGATGCGATGAACGATTATGAGGGAGGTGGATGTGGCGTAGAGTCAACATCAATATCACAGGCACAGAAAATAAACGAGTCCGAAAAGATAAGAAATGTCGCTATAACCTTTGAAACCCGCCCGGATCATGCGAGAAGAGAGCATGTTGATGAGATGCTGAGAATGGGTGTCACCAAGGTGGAACTTGGCGTTCAGCATACAGATGACGAAGTGCTTGATGGAATCGGACGGGGGCATAAGAGATCTGATATAGCCGAAGCAAACAGGCTTCTTAGAGATAGCGCCTTTAAGGTAGGTTTTCACATGATGCCAGGACTTCCTGGCTCCGGTTTTGATGAAGATCTGGAAATGTTTAAGGGACTATTTGAGGATTCTGATTTTAAGCCGGATTATCTGAAGATATATCCAACGCTTGTCACCGAAGGTACCAAGCTATACGATATGTGGAACGAGGGGGGATATAAACCATTGTCCAATGAAGAGGCAGCAGAACTGGTCGCAAGGATAAAGAGAGTTCTGCCAAAGTGGGTAAGACTCCAGAGGGTGCAAAGAGATATTCCTGCCCGTTTTATAATTGACGGCGTCAACAAGAGTAATTTAAGACAGTTGGCAAGGGAGAGGCTTGAAGAGATGGGTGGGAAGTGCATGTGTATCCGTTGCAGGGAAGTCGGTTATGCCCATCTTAATGGGATTGAGCCGAATGAAGTAGAGCTTTCAGTCGAAAAGTATGAGGCCTGCGGTGGCATGGAGCATTTCATCTCTTTTGAAGATCTTGAAGGTGATATATTGATCGGATTTTTGAGGTTGAGATTTCTAAAATCCCCCTACAAGCCAGAACTTTCTGGTGCAGGGCTTATAAGGGATCTTCATGTATATGGCCCGATGATGCCACTTGATGCGAAGAAAGATTATGCATGGCAACATAGGGGATATGGAAAGGCGCTTTTGAGTGCAGCAGAAGAGATCACCCAAAATCAGGGGTTTGAAAAGATTGTGATAATAAGCGGGGTTGGTGTCAGAGAGTATTATAGAAGATTGGGTTATAGAAGAGATGGGCCGTTCATGTCTAAAAAATTATGAGTATATAAGAAAATGGGAGGCGTAGTTTGGAGTTTTTTACTTTGCTTTTAATCTTTGCAATTGCCATATTAATTGGGATTTTGTCATCAATGGCCGGTCTGGGTGGGGGTTTTCTGACAGTTCCTGTTTTGGTCTTGATCTTTGGCCTTTCTGAAAAGAATGCCATAGGGACGTCCACTCTCGTAATCACCTTTTTAGGCTTATCCTCTGCAATTTCTTACAACAAAAAAAAGCTTCTGGATCTGGGATTGGTGATTCCACTCGCCATAGGCGCTCTGATAGGTGCACAAGTTGGGGCCTTATTGACTTCTCCGTTGCCGGGTGAGATGTTGCGTACTCTTCTCGGAATTGTCTTTATATTGGTCTCGATTTTTATGATCTTCAGAAAGGATAAAGAGAGTGATTTTCCATATGATCTTTCAAAGATAATGCTTTTGATCTCGGGTTTTTTGATAGGTATATATTCTGGATTGCTTGGTCTGGGCGGGGGATCGATTATGGTGCCATTCCTGAATTTTTTAGGTGTGCCTATACACTATGCAGTTGCGTCTTCTGCTTGTATCACCTTCTTTTCCGGTCTTTCCGGAGCAACTCGACATTTTCTTCTGGAACAGGTAGATTTCCAGATAGGATTGGTTCTTTCCCTTGGGGTAATTATTGGCGCTCAAATCGGGCCAAATATCTCAGTTAGACTGAAGCCGGATACGCTGAAGGTATTCTTTGCCTTTATCCTTGCAATTATCGGGGTTTTAATGCTTATTCGCCCATAATCTGGACGATTACACTCCTTGACCTAGGTCGGTTATCCAGATCGATGAAAATTATCTGCTGCCAGGTTCCCAGTTGCAAGTGTCCATCTAAAAAGGGAACTGTCAGGCTTGGTCCCAAAAACGATGCCCTGATATGGGAATGGCCATTTCCATCGCCCCACCTCAAATCGTGCTTATAATTGATCTTTTCTGGCATGAGCCTCTCGAGTGCAGTCTTTATATCCTCAACCAGCCCTGGCTCGTATTCTATTGTCGTAACTGCGCCTGTAGCTCCGGGCACAAAGACTGTGGCTATGCCATCCTGGAGATCTGTATCTTTAACTGCACCTTCTACAGCTCTTGTGATGTCAATTACATCGGCATTCCCACTGGTTTCAAAAGATATCTGTTCTGAGTAGACATTCATAAAATTTCCCTCATCCATTTCAAAATTTTGTAAATCTTAATTGCAGATCTTCGGTAAATTGTAACTGTTATACATGCCTCTTTTCCAATTAATCACACTGTGAGTTTAACAACATTAAAGTATCTTAAAGTCATACTAGTATGTGCATGGCAATTATTGATGACCCATCTATAAAAGAGTATTTGAGGCGATTGGTGGATGACGAAGGTCTTAAAGTTATTGAAAAGATACCGGATGGTGAGGTTACGGATGAAAAGCTTGCCGAGTTGACAGAACTTAAGTTGAATACCGTCCGGAAGACTTTATATATCTTATATGAAAATCGTCTGGCAGAGTATCGTAGGGAGAGAGATGATGAGAGCGGGTGGCTGACATATCTCTGGAAAGTGGATTTTAACGAAATGGACGATCTTATTAAATCAGAGATGGCTAAATTGTTGAAGAATCTTGGGCAACGTTTGAAGTACGAGAGTGATAATGTCTTCTACTTCTGCAGATCCAATTGTGGTCGGTTTATATTTGATATTGCAGCTAAGACCGATTTCAAGTGCCCGGTATGTGACATGGCATTGGACCACTATGACAATCAGAACACAATCAGGGCCATCGAGGAGAAGTTAATGCAGTTGAGAAATCAATAGACAGTTACACTTTTAACGCTTGATAGCTTCTTTATCTCTTCAACAAGTTCTCCAGATACGGGTAGGTCCGTTACAATTGTCAGCTTTGGTTCCTCAATGAAGAATGGATCATCGCTTACAGCCTGTCTAATACTTATTTCATGTTTAGCAATGATACTGGCAACCTCCCCGAGCAAGCCGACTTCCCTGGCATCTTTTGGAGTGACCACAACGACACCGAGGCCAATTTCCGGTGCCACATCTCTTAAAAAAGCTATTGTGCTTATATTTTGAAAGACTTTGTTCAGTGTCTCATCCTCCAAAATCATCTGAGAGGTGGCGTCAACAACCCTCCTGTCCACTCTAACCTCTTGCGCTATTTTGGTGTGCGGGATTGTGATCCTTCCAGAAACAACCTTTCCATTCGAGTCTACCTGAAATCCCCTCTCTAAAAGTAACCGGACAACTTTCTCTTGAGCCGGATAAGCACTAAATTTATCCAAGATCTGAGTCCACATCTGCCTGTAGATAGGTTTTGTAAAGTTAAATAGTTTTTCATCACCGTCAGCTATTCATTATCACTGACATCTATACAACCCTTCTCCGGGTTATATATACAGGTCGGATCTTCCTCAAGGAAATCACCCTTGAAATGGTACGCCTTCTGCCTGCAACCTCCGCAGACATCTTTATACTCGCAGATTCCGCACTTTCCCTTCAGAAGCTCACCCTTATTTCGCAGTTGAACCAGAAGCTCACACGGGTGTTCATTCCAGAGCTCTTGGAAGCTTCTTTCTCTTATGTTGCCAACCCTCTCCTGAGGTGCAAAGTGACATGGGTTGACATTCCCCAGATAATCGACATTTGCCACTTTATTCCCTATCGAGCAGCCGCCTGAAACCTTTAAAAGCTCCCTTACATCATCGAATCTCTCAGGATCCTCCTCCTTCAGTCTTTCGAGTATATAAACGCCATCCATCGGTGAATCAGTCGTCAGGATCTCGATCTCAACATCTCTCAGCTCAAGGGCCTTATCATACAGATGCTTTAGAACCTGCAATCGCTCTTCTTTTGTAACATCCCAATCGGAGATAGCTTCCCCTCTTCCCGTGGGAACTAGGTGATAGAGGCAGAATCTTGGAACACCAAGTTCAACCGCCAGATCGAGTAGTGCAGGAACTTCCTGCCAGTTGCTCTTGTTTATTGTGATCCGAAGACCGGTCTTGAGGCCAGCATCCATGGCATTCTTCACCCCCTGCATGGCCCTGTCCCATGAGCCGGGAAGCCCTCTGAACTCGTCGTGAATCTCTGCGGATGCGGCATCTACACTGACTCCGACATACAAAATATCGGCTTCTTTGAGCCTATTTGCCACATCTTCTGATATGACAGTCCCGTTTGTAGATATAACCACACGAACACCTTTCTCCTTGGCATAAAACGCATAATCGAAGAAGTGCTTACCCATAAGTGGTTCCCCACCCGTTATAATAAGCATGGGTATCTCCATATCTGCCAGATCATCGATGAAAGCTTTTCCTTCTTCAAGTGTTAGCTCATCCGGATGCGCGTCTCTTGCATCCAGATAGCAGTGCTTGCAACGCAGGTTGCATGCCCTTGTAATGTTCCACATCACAACCGGTTTTATCTCCGAAGAGAAGCGTATCAAGTCATCAGGCGCTTCTTTAGCAGCCATCTCTTTTGCCCTGATCGCCTCCCATACCGTTGCCCTGTCCGCAAGCACCTTCGAGAATATTATCATATCACAAACGCCTCCTCATACAAACTTTGGCCTCTCAGATAACTTCTTTGGCAGTGGTAAGGGCCTATACGGCATACCCTGCGTCTCCGATCCGATCCTTTCATTCAGCTCTGAGAAACTCATCTTAACCTTCTTCGGTTTCTTCTGCTCAGATTCAGGTCTGACAGTAACAGTAATATAATTATTGTCTACTTCTTCATCTCCAACGACAGCGACATATGGGATCCATTCCCTACCGGCTTCCCTTATCTTCTTTCCTAGGGTCTCATCCCTATCATCGATGTCGACCCTGCACTCAAGTTCATCTGCAACTTTTTCTGCAAACTCATTATGCCTCTGAGATATCGGAATTACACGAACCTGCGTCGGTGAGAGCCAGACGGGTAACATCGGAACATCGCTCATATGGGCTTTTTCGAGCAGTGCATAGATACATCTCTCAATAGCGCCACTTGGAGAGCAGTGCAGTATAGCAGGCTCCTTCTCCTCACCCTTTGCATCTACATATCTTATCCCATATCTTTTTGCATTCTCAACATCTATCTGGACAGTTGATAGAGCACTTGCCTTATCAAGTGCATCGATGAAATTGAACTCGAACTTTAAAACAAAATAGAAGAACCGACGATCCCACATCTCGATTAGCACTGGTTTATTTATATATTTAACTAGGTCAGCTACGAAATCGGTGTTTTCTTCGTAAAAATCCCTTGTAAATCGTATAGCGACCTCATAATCATCTAATTCAATCCCTATATCTTTAAGAACACTTATACTCATTTCATATTGCTTTTTGAACTCGGATATTGCTTGATCCATATCCAGACAGAGTGTGTGCATATCCGGCATTGTGAAAGATCTCAACCTGCGAAGTCCGACCAGCTCCCCCCTCTGCTCCCTTCTGAACGAGTACCTCGTCATTTCAACCATCTTCAATGGCAGGTCTTTATAAGAGATCGTCATATCGCTGTTCATCAAAAATTGACCGAAGCAAGCAGCAAATCTCAAAAAGAGCTCTCTTTTCTCCGAATCTATCGAGTATTGCCTTGCCGGGAAACGATCCAGATATTTCTTGAGCGTTGGGTGTTTGGCATCGTACATCAGAGGCGTCTCTACCTCCATAGCCCCATATTCAAGTGCCGAGTTTAATACATAAGTTTCGAGCAGGCTCTTGATCATTCTACCCTTGGGGTAATACCTCAGGTTCCCTGGATCGGAACCGGGCTCATAATCCGCTATCTCAAGGCGCTTCATAAGCTCAACATGAGGCGGCGCTTTGTCGACGACCCTGCTCTTCTCGACCTCATAACCCAGAAACTTCTTCAGATTCTCACGCTCTGAAAAATCAAAATCCTTCGAGTCTTTAAGCTCTCCTTCAGGAGTCATAACATAGATATGCGATACCGCCTTCTCTTCAGCCTGCAGCGCCTCTGAAAGAATGCTACCACCGTCGCCTTCTGGTTTGATCGAACGCGATAGCTCTGATAATGGGTGCCCTTTACAACGGATCTCAAACGATTTGTACCAGCCGAAAGGTGCCCTCTTCACCTCAAGTTCTCTACAAAGAACCTCCTCCATCTTCTTGAGTATTGAAACAGCCGCTTTCGGTGATGCCAGATCAGAGCTTAGATGCGCATACGGATATAGCATCACCCTTCCTGTATTAACCTGCTTTGTGACATCCTTAATCGCTTCCGAAGCTTTTGTTACCGCACCTTTAGGATCTTTTTCATCCACGCTCTCAACAGCGATGAAGGCAGTAAGATTCTCTTCCATGCGACCCTTCTTCAGTGCATCATCTATCTCTTCTGCAACCGGAGTGCTCTTCCCTACCTCGTAACTCATAAAATCGGAATGTATCAGCAAAAGTTGCATCTCTTACCAACCTAACAACAAACGACCTCTTAAGATACCCTACAACTCCCCAACCGTCATAACCTTTATCGAAGTGGGCATCTTGACAACATTGCCCATCTTTGCTCCGATCAGACACTCGATGCCTTTCTCCGCTGAGATGTCGAGGATTCGCTGAGT
>JAXHTJ010000011.1:0-31878 GCA_034190245.1 Halobacteriota archaeon
GAAGGAAATAAGAGACAATAAGAACGCCAGAGTGAATTGGCAGTTCACAACCGAGGATGCCCGAATAAAGTTATCTCGACTCCATCCGACATTTGAGGGTTGATAAGACAGTAGGAAAGATCAACCTTTTGTCAATCCGGGCATATGCCCGTTTCATCCCAAACCCTCTACAACCTACACGCATATAATCACCCCTCTATCCCCCCTCTTTCACCTCAAACAGATTCCCATCAAAATCCCGAATAAAAAGATAGATATCATCTGTCCCCTTCGGCAACTTTACCATCTCCACTCCCATCTCGGTACACTTTTTAATCAATCCTTCCCTATTTTTAACATCCAGGCAGACGTGATTGAATCCTTTTCGAGGCTTTGTATCCCCCACCAAAAATATCTCGAATTTGAGGTCTTCATTCCCGTAATCAACCACCCTGCATTCAACATCAAGGTCAAATATATTCTTCACAAGATCCGCAGGAACGACAAAAGACCGGACTTTTGTAAGTCCCAAAAGATCACGATAAAATCTATCACTCCCCTCCTCCGAACTGCATGCAAGTGCTATGTGGTTCAATATCATCCTGCTCTATCCTCCCACACTAACGAAAAAAACCTTTTCTGATGCTCTTAAAGAATCCTTTTGTTGAGGTATCAGGTGGTGGTATGTCTCCTCTGATAACGGTTCCTGATGCACCATCAAGCATCATCTCATAGGATTTCCCGACGTACTCGTATCTCACTTCCCAGACGGGTGCATGTACAAACTCTGTGTTATTTACATCAAGTGTCGTCTCAATCGATTTGATGACATCTACTTCTGTCGATAACAGGTATTTGTTGTGATCATCTATCTCGCCCTCAAGCATCGATTTAGCCTCTCCTTCATCCATCTCTGCGTTGAGGAACTTCGCCTCTTTGCTGATCCTGGATAGATCGAAATCCACCTTCCCGCTCAATGGAATTTCATACTCTTTTGTGGGAAACTTCGATCCCCTCCTGCCAAGTATCTTCCAGTTGTATGCCCTTTTAAGCTCTCCAGTCTTTGATATGTTCTCACCGGTCCGGGTGAATACACCTTCATACCTTGAATACGCCACCACACTTATAACAAAGAATGGCAGAAACGTCAGGTCTATCTCCTGAATTTCTGATCTTTTTACAAGGTCATCGGGTTTTAAAAATCCACCTCCCATCCATTCTTTCACAATTCTTGCGATATCGTCGCTAATATAATTGTTCGGAATTATGCTGTGTTTTAAGAAGAACTTCTTTCCAACGGCCATGTTGTGGGCGCTACCACAGTACTCGCAGGTTATTATCACCTCTCCCGCTTTCAGTGGCAGTGGGGCACCGCAATTGGGGCAATCAATGGTCTCGGCAACATCTACCATGCGTTCACCAAAAGTATATAAACGTGTAACACTTATAATGTTTCTTATGGCTTCCCTTGGTGCGCTTAGACGTGGTATGACATTGACACTTGCCATGATAATGGCCTTCTTCTTTGCCTTGATCATGGTACTAGTTTTTCTACTCATTCCCGAAAGTGGAATTTTTGGATATGTCCTTGTTGGGTTTCTGACCACTCTTTTCATCCTCTTTCAGTGGCTTATCGGCCCAACCATAGTCAGATTGTCGACGAGGCTTAAATATCTAAAACCCGGGGAGAATCTGTTCCTTGAGCAGCTTGTTAGTGAACTATCTCTAAATGCGGAAGTTCCCCTTCCAAAACTGGCAATCGTTGAAGATCCGACTCCGAACGCTTTTGTCTTTGGTCGAAGTCTAAAATCATCTACACTTGCAGTTCACACGGGGCTGCTTAGGGCCTTGAATCAGGATGAGATAAAGGCGGTGCTTGGCCATGAGATAGGTCACCTAAGACACAAAGATGTGATAATAATGACGATCGTTTCAGCAATTCCGATACTCGCTTACATGATCGCACGTACTTTTATGTATGGAAGCATCTTTGGCGGTGGAAGACGAGGTGGAAGTCGGGATAATAGTGGTCTTGCCTTGATAGCAATTGCTGTCATCTCATTTGTCATCTATTTTGTTACGCAGTTGCTCGTTCTTCGGCTGTCGAGGATGCGAGAGTACTATGCGGATTCATACTCTGCAATGTTGACCCAGAACCCACATAGTCTGAGTTCAGCGCTTGCCAAGATAACTTATGGACTTTCATTATCAAAGAAGGAGCCTCATGGTGTGAGGGCATTCTACATAGGCGATCCGAGCAATGCCAAAAGAGAGATAAGCACGATAATGGAGAACAAATCAAAGTATGACCTCGACGGCGATGGTGTTATAGATGAAAATGAGCTCGCAATAGCTATGGAAGAAGAGGCTAAGAAGACAAGCTGGGGTCGTGTGAACGAGCTGTTCTCAACACATCCGCCGACCTTCAAGAGGGTACTTAACCTAAAGCAGATCGAAGATGAGTTAAAGACGACAGGGTCCGTCTCCGGTAATATCTATAAGAATATATGAAGAACGGTCCGAGCATATTTCGAGTCAAATGATCTCACACTCCCAATCAGGCAGCGTGAAAAGAAGAGATGTTACTCTTCTTCTAACTCTTCTCATCTTGCTCACCTCACCATTTTTTGGTTACACAACCGTTTTTGCTGCTGAAGATGGCCCAATCATTGTATATTACTTCTACGTGGAAGAATGTGAGCACTGCAAAGATGCGGAGGCGATTATAGAGGGGCTCGAAGAGGAATACTCACTCGAAGTCAATAGGATCGAGGTCAGTGAGAACGAGTCCAATATAGAATTATATCAGGGATTCATGCAAGCCTATGAAGTGCAGGTCCGAGATGTTCCTGCTCTCTTTATTGGTTATGATCCCCTGATCGGAAGGGATTCAACGAAAGAAAATATAGAGGCTGCTATTAAGAACTCGACAGGCTCAATAGATCCACTTCTGATCGTTAAGGAGCGGCAGAGTGCAGATGAAGCAGGGGATGATAAAATAGATATAACACTATCACTTGTCATCGGAACTGCACTTGCAGACGGAGTCAATCCTTGTACTTTTGCGGTTCTTATGCTACTTCTCTCATATCTACTATCCATGAAGTCGAAGAAGGAGGTTTTAAGCATAGGGCTGAGTTTCACAGCCAGTGTCTTTGCCACTTATCTTCTGGTTGGCCTTGGCATCATTGAGTACATGCTCTTCTCGGATGCATTCGATTTGATCAGAGGAATCGTGATCATCGTTGCGATATCTGCTGGCGTGATAAACATCAGAGATTTCTGGCTGAATAAAGCCACACTTGCCATACCATCCATTGCTATGGGGACGATATCAAGACTCGGTAGAAATGCAGCAGTTCCAAATGCCATCGTTTTGGGGTTCTTTGCCACCCTCGTTGAGCTTCCCTGCACTGGAGGAATATACCTTCCCATACTAACAATGCTTGCAAAAACGCCTTCGAGGGCAATTTCTTATCTTTTGATATACAACCTGTTTTATGTTCTGCCTCTGCTTGTGATAATTGCGATAACATACAAAGGGACCCCTCCGGAAGATATTGAAGATTGGAGAATAGGATGGAGGAGATACATGCGACTCATCGGGGGTATGGTGATGCTTTTTATAGGGATAGGGATGTTCTTTGGGGTAATTTAGTCGGTTATGCTACTTTTCTAAAGTTATGGTATGTGTTGCATTTGCCGTTTTATTGTCATATACAACTGTAGCGTTGATGTAATAGGCACCGGGGTCTAATCCTGCGCATAAACTACATGGTGGCGTTATGAAGTCAAATGTAACGTTGTTCACTCCAGATGTGAGGTTTTCACTGGTGGATTTAATGAGCTTGTGTGTACCGCGTTTATTCTTGATTCCTTCTAGATCTATCCTAACGTCATCGATCTCTTTTGATGCATGAAGGGATACGACAATCTTCATTGGATTATCCGAGTGATACACCTCTTTATCCGTCATTACCTCAACTTCAACTGAAACCGGTAGCAAGTGGGGTAGAGCCTCAACAGCAAGGGCGATACAACCAATGCAAACTAAAACCATAACAGCTCCTTTTAAAGCCTTCACAATCCTGCCTCCTTCAGAGTTCCAATCTTTTACCCTTTCTCTATGATCCAGGATGGTATAAAGCTTACCGTATAATGTTAATATTTGTAACCCAACTTTGACACACCCTCCGCTAATTTCTTCAAAAAATTAATTTGACAGAAGCCTAAAATCGGGCCGTTTTTGCCCCAAAATCACCTGTGAAACCCCCCAAAATTGGAAAAGATGAACCGTTTTTCCTCTGGTTTTATGTATTCGACCGTAACTGTCAAATTCAATAGGGGATTTTTTGGTAATTTTCTGTTTTGATGCATTTGCTTTATCTGTCAAGCAACAGCTCAATGGAAAACCAAAGAAGTCTTCAAACCTGATTCTATCGGTGAACAATAAACTGTCAAATTGGTAGTCAAAAAACGGGTTAAAAAATATAGAAATCACATACTACAGTCATGGTCAGAACAGTCAAATTTATGCGTAAAAAATATTAAAAAAATCGTGAAAACCACATTGTATCACTGAGAAAAAAACCTTCAAATCCACTTCAAAAAAGTTGATGAAAAATTGAGATCATAAGAAAATTGATAGATTAAATACTTATTTATAACCCAACTGTCAAAGTTGGGATAAATATATTACTTTCCGAAGTACTGATATGTCTTCAAAAATTAGTGGTTATGTGTGGGAAAGGTGGGTTGAAGACAAAAAATTAAAATGCTACATCTACATAATCGACTTTGATGAAGAAGGTTGAACTGCTCGCACCGGCCAAAAATATAAAATCGATTAAAGCAGGCATTAATTATGCGGATGCATTCTATTTCGGTGCAAAGAAATTCAACATGCGTATGCAAACGGATAATTTTAATGAGGTGGATCTATCTCGCGGTGTGAAGATATGCCATAATAATAACGGTAAAAAGGCATACTTCGTTTCTAACATCCTTGTCTATGAGAATGAATTGGAGGAGCTTGAACGATCGCTTGAAGCTGCAAAGAGTCTTGAGTTTGATGCCGTGATCGTAAACGACCTTTCCACCGTCGAATTATGTAGAGAGATGAAGATCCCGTTTCACATCTCCACCCAGCAGAACATATCCAACTCAAAAGCCGCAAGATTTTTTGAAGAACTCGGTGCACAGAGGATCATCTTGGCAAGGGAATGTTCACTTGAGCAGATAAAAGAGATCAGTGGGAGACTAACAAAAACCGAGATAGAGGTATTTGTCCATGGTGCTATGTGTACAATGGTCTCCGGTCGCTGCTATCTTTCACTGGATGTTTGTAACGGAGAAAATTCTGCAAATAGGGGCCGCTGTGTTCAACCATGCCGCCGTGAGTGGACCGTTACGGACAACGTGTCTAATGAATACATATATGATGGCGTTCGGTTTCTCAACTCCCGTGATATGTGTATGATCGAATATATTCCCGAGATGATAGATGCAAAAATTGCTTCATTCAAGATCGAGGGGAGAATGCGCGAACCCCATTACGTCGATGTTGTCACAAGGTGCTATCGTGAAGCTATAGATGCCCATTATGACGGGACTTTCTCTGGGAAGAAGGTGAAAAGATGGATATTCGAATTGAAGAAGGTGTATAACAGGGGATTCACACACGGATTTTACCTCAACCGTGTCACCGAAGAGGATCATCAGCATAAAAGCCCTACAAATCTGTCACACTGGCGACTGATCAAGATGGGCACAATTACACACTATTCCAGAAAAAATCGAGATGGCAAGATGGCAAGGGTGAAATTGACGAACGGGAGTCTGAAGAGGGGACAGGAGGTTATTATTATCGGTAACTCACGATCTGATACCTATTTCCACCAGAAGATACGACATATTGAGCTCAACAGCGGTAAGGTTATCAATACAACGAGGAACGCAACGAGACAAAAACCGATCAATGTCTGGATTAATGTTGAAGAACCCGTAAGACCGGAGAGGGTCGATAGCGTCTGCATCTTCACCGATAGAACATATAAAAACAGGATGGATGATGCTTCAAAGAAGAAGAGAAAGGCTGATTATTACAAATTGTAAATCGATTCTATCCCATCTTTGACAGTTACGGTTGAATACATTAAACCAGAGGAAAAACGGTTCATCTTTTCCAATTTTGGGGGGTTTCACAGGTGATTTTGGGGCAAAAATGGCCCGATTTTAGGCTTCTGTCAAATTAATTTTTTGAAGAAATTAGCGGATGCTAAGTGTCAAAGATGGGTTTGATAGTTAAACCCGTAAATGTTCTAAATATGTTTGGCCTTTTGGATAACTTGGAATAAGTTATCATTTCATCCCCTCGTCCGACGGTTATTAACTTTAGAGGATATAAGAGTTTGGGCGTTGAGAGGGTTAATTATGCAAGAGGTCTAGGCAAGTGAAATAATCCATGTCACCGCTTCTGATGTAATTTGTTTTGGTTTTCCTGGTCTGGGAAGGTCATCAAGGGCTTCGTAAACTCCATACGAAAGAGCCTTATTGACACATCGCATTACTTTATAGCGATTTGTGTCCAGCTCTACTGCGATTTGAGAATCGTTTTTTTAATAAAAACTTAAAAGCAGAATCTTTGCCCTCTCAACCTTTCTAACTGGTTGTGTCCTGGAATTGGAAATCTCGGTTAATTTGTCGATCTCTTTTTGAGTTAAGTTTAATTTTGGACGGTTGCTTGTAAAAGGCATGGTATATCCTTAGGGGGTTATGGTAAACATATATTGTGGTGTTATTTAGGATGATTTACAGTGGTGATGGCCTTCGTTCAAACTCCATTGATAGGATTCAACTCATCGCTTAATCCTCTCAACATCTTAATATTTGGATCGTCATTCTTCAAAATATCCATCACCTCTTTTGATCCCAGACCTTTAATTGGCCTCTTTAAAATGAATATTTCATCAGGCACAAGTGCCATTAAAACCTCCCAAACATCAATTTTAAAATGTTTTTCCTATTTTTTACCCCACATATATACGGAATACATAAGTAATAAACTTTTCTGTGGTTTTAAAAAATCAATTAGCTGCTCAGCTAATGACCTCACCTGGTCCAATCATCTGCCCGGCCTTTATTACGGTTCCAACATTTATCGTCGAGTTTATCCCAGTCTTTACACCGTCTCCGAATATCACACCGAGTTTTCGCCTGCCCGAATCGATCCTCTCTTCTTCTACTCTCACAAGGATCGATCTATCATCATGTCTCAGATTTGCAACGATCGTTCCAGCTCCGAAGTTGCACTCCTCACCGATTACGCTATCGCCGATGTATGTCAGATGACCGATCTTTGTATGGTTCATTATTATCGAGTTTTTCACCTCTACACCATTTCCGATCCTGACATCATCGCCTATGCTTGTGTAAGGACGTATAAAACAGTTTGGTCCGATATCGCAATTTTCACCGATGACCACGGGTCCAATTATATAAGCGCCGTTTCTGACGATTGTCCCGTCTCCAATAACCACATCGCCGTGTATCGTTGCGCGTTCCTCGACATCTCCATTGACCTCCTTTTTTATACCTTTCAACATATCCTCATTGGCATTAAGAAGATTCCATGGGTAGCCGATATCTATCCAATCTTCGATGACATGGTAGCCGACATCATCACCTTTGTCGATCAGATATTGTATCGAATCGGTTATCTCGTATTCATCCCTCTTCGAAATTGGCGTCTTTTCAATGGCCTCAAATATCGATCTATCGAACATGTAAATTCCGGCATTCACAAGGCAGGTCTTGGCGTCTTCTGGCTTCTCAGTTATCTTCTTTACAGAACTACCCTCTACTTCAACAACACCAAAGCCTTTACCATCTCTTCTGTTGAGAGTTAAAACAGTTTCTTCTTCCTTTTCAAGTAACTTTTTGATGCAATCACTTCCAACAAGCACGTCCCCATTCAAGATCAGAAACCTCTCGCCTTTAAGATCATCTGCCAAACCTATCGCGTTGGCGGTGCCAAGCTGCTCTTTTTGGAAGATATAGTCTATTTTAACACTCCATGCTCCCCCATCCTTAAAATAAGATTCAACCAACTCTTTTTTGTATCCGACAACAAAGATGAACTCGTCTATGCCGGCATCTCTTGCACTCAGTAGCAGATGTTCAAGTATTGGGCGGTTTGCTATCGGGACCATGACCTTTGGTCTCGTCTGGGTGAGAGGGAACATCCTCTTTCCAATGCCAGCCGCAAGAATAATGCACTTCATTGCAACACCTTCACACTCATTCCACAGTCACGCTCTTTGCAAGGTTTCTCGGTTTATCAACCTCACATCCACGTTCTTTGGCGCAGTAGTATGCGAAGATCTGCGCGACAACAACCGACAGAACAGGCGATAAAATCTCATTTGTCTCCGGAACCCTTAAAACGTCATCCACATACTTTTCGATCTCGATATCTTCTTCAGATGCAATTGCAAGCACATACGCATCTCTCGCTTTCACTTCTTTGATGTTGGAGAGCATCTTTTCATATGTGTGCCCTTTCGTGGCTATTGCGATCATGGGCACTCCGGTCTCAAGTAAGGCCAGTGGCCCGTGTTTAAGCTCGCCGGCCGGATATCCCTCTGCATGTATGTAGGAGATCTCCTTCAATTTCAGGGCCCCTTCCAGTGCGATGGGATAATCATAACTCCTACCTATGAAGAAGAACTTCGATGCCTCGGAGAAGATCTTTGAGTACAACTGAATCGTCTGTGAATTCTCTATCACCATCTGAACTTGTTTTGGCAGTTGTTTGATGAGGGATATCAACAGCTTTAGAGTTTCTGAGTCTATCGTTTTTCTGATTTTACCAAAATACATGGATAGGAGATAGATCGCAATCAGTTGGGCTGTAAATGTCTTCGTTGCAGCGACCCCTATCTCTGGACCTGCACGGGTGTATAAAACACCATCTGAAGACCTGCATACACTGCTTCCAACCACATTTGTAATAGCAAAGGTTTTATACCCCTGTGATTTTGCATCCTTTAGAGCGGCGAGTGTATCGGCTGTCTCCCCTGATTGTGTGATCGCCAGAACAAGTGTATTCTTATCAAGTATGGCATCGGAATACCTGAATTCGGAGGCTATGTCTACCTCAACAGGGATCCTCGACAGGTTCTCAAACAGGTACTTACCAAGCATTCCTGCATGATATGATGTTCCACAGGCAATGATCCTTATCTTTGCTAGCTTTTCGATCTCCTCTATTGAGAGGCCGACTTCCTGGAGCTGAACAGTACCTTCAAGCTCGGAGAGTCTACCGGCAATGGTGTTGCGTATGACATCCGGCTGCTCATGGATCTCCTTAAGCATAAAATGTTCATAGCCGGCTTTTTCGGCAGCGTCAACATCCCAGTCAACAGTGTGCACTTTTTTATTCACTGAAGAGCCATCAAGAGTCTTTATGTCGATATAATCTCTACCTATCGAAGCTATCTCTCCATCATCCAGGTAGATCACTTCTCTTGAGTGGTTCGCAATAGCAGGGATATCAGAGGCTATGAAGTTCTCACCTCTACCAACACCTATGACGAGTGGACTGTCCTTACGAGCAGTTATCAGACGGTCTGGTTCCTTCCCGCATATCACGGCAATCGCATAGGAACCATCCACCTCCAGAAGAGAATTATGAACTGCAGCTTCAATATTGCCATCATAGTTGTGGTTGATGAGGTGAGCCAGTACCTCAGTGTCTGTCTCCGAGACGATGTCATATCCTTCTTTGATTAAATGCTTCATTAGATGCTGATAGTTCTCTATTATTCCGTTATGCACAAGTGCAATGTCGCCTGATATGTGTGGATGCGCATTTATCTTTGAAGGGGCACCATGGGTTGCCCACCTTGTATGAGCGATTCCAACATTACCAGATACACCTCTGGGTATTGACTCACACAATCTGTCTATCTCTCCCTCCATCTTATGAACGAATATCTCTTTTCCATTGATGACTGCTATACCCGCAGAATCATAACCGCGGTACTCCAAACGCTTAAGCGAATCAAGGAGTATAGGAGTTGCTTCTTTTTCTCCGATATAAGCTGTTATTCCACACATAGAGTCACTTTATACAACAATTGAATCGTTAGGCAGATTTTTTGATACAATCTTTCCAGAGTCTATCTCACAATTAATCCCCACTATACAACCGGCCTTGGTCATTGTTCTACATCCAAATCTACAGTTTTCCCCAATAACTGCTCCAATATCTACCGGTATGATCTCATCAGATGATATTGCCTTGGATGGGGCGTGCTCAGTCACAAAAGCAGAGCCTATTCTTGTGTTTTCACCGATTACGGTACTGGATACGTGTGAGTTGGCCCCGATCTTAACGTCGTTCATCAGGATACTATTCGTAATAACCGTATACGGCTGGATGAATACATTGTTACCTATGCTTGTAGAAGGTGTAATGGTCACATTCGGCCCTATCTCACAATCAGAACCTATAACTACCGGGCCGATTATATAAGAGCCTGCCCGGATGATGCTGTTCTTACCGATCACTACATCTCCTTTTAGTATAACTCCCTCTTCTACCACCCCTTCATTTTTCAAGGTGGTGTCATTTAGTATCGATGAATTGACCTTTAACAGGTTCCAGGGATAAGCCGCATCAGCCCAATTTGATGAGGTGTGTACGGCTTTGACATTTACGCCCTTTTCGATCATCCTCTCAAGCGTGTCGGTTATATCATATTCACCCCTGGGAGAGATGGGTGTATCATCGATCTCATTGAAAATCTCAGACTGGAGAATATAGGTCCCCGTGTTGACCAGATCGCTTACCTTTCTATCCGGCTTCTCGATAATTTTTGTAACATTGTTGCCATCTACCAAGATCACACCGTATCCTTCGGTATTCTCCCTTCTGACCGTCAGAATTGATGTCACTGCGTCACTACCCTCCAGTAGATCGTTTATTGCTTGCGGTTCGATTAGATTGTCCCCATTCAGTGCTAGAAAGCTGCCATTTATGTGCTCGGAAGCCTGTTTGATTGCGTGGGCAGTACCGAGCTGTTGTGTCTGTTCGACATAAACAATATTCACGCCGAAATCCTCACCACTACTGAAGTAATCCATCACACTCTCTTTTTTGTATCCAACCACAAGCACGATCTCATAAATTCCGCACTTAGATAACGCTCTAATCACATATTCCAAGATCGGTTTATTCACCACCGGAACCATAACCTTGGGTCTTTTAATAGTAAAAGGCCTGAGCCTGATACCTTCGCCTGCTGCAAGAATCACCGCTTTCACTTATTCTCACCTATAATCAAGAGATAAAAACACTTTACATGTATTTGCATTTGAACTTACATAAATCTTTGCGAGGTGCACTATTATCAAAAGCTTATTTCCGGGGCCCAAACTCCCCCATTCCCCTGCACATCAAAAATACTGCAGCATATTCCGGAAGCGTCTCTTCTCCCTCACTCAGTTTAAAGTTTTCACCTCTGATAAAGATCTCACACGGCTTTGTAACTTTTACACTGGTGGAATCATCTCCAAAGATGACTGCATCAGACAGGGGGTCAAAATCGTCCATCTGGTCCATTTTGAGGGGTGTGACCTGTAGACTGGAGCCACCATGTATCGAGGTAGGAAACCTTATAAGCCGCTTTATATCCGATGTTACAGGCTCATCTGATTCTCCACCAATATCCAGTTTTAGCACGTCTATCAGGTTCTCCCAAAATCCTCTGGGAAACCCTTTAAAACCGACAAAACCCCTCTTGATCTCTTCCTTCATCTCTTTATTTGAGAGCTTTATTATCTTTCTTGCCTCCTTTTTATCTGTTATACCCATCCCTGCAAGCTCTTCAAATACATCTTCTTTCTCCATACCAGAAATCATTTCCAAGAGATCGATTACTGATTCATGTATCTTCTTTCCCCACCCACCATCATGTGAAATCTTCAAAGATTTTGTCCTTCTCCCTGTCTCACCTTTAACAGACTCCTCGATTAAGAATCTGTCATAATCAAGCCCGGTCCCGCGCAAATAGTCGATTATCTCCCTTCGCTCACCACTTCCCAGAGACCTCACCCTGGGATCGGTTATGTGGACATGATATCCTCGCCCACCTGAAAATACAATTTCCATATCATCTGCCCCAAATCCAAAATCCGCGATCAAAAAATCTATGAGCTTGAGGGTCTCCTTCTTAACCATCTCAAGCATCCCGGAGTACGAATCAGCCTTTCTTCGGAGGTGATCAGCATCCAAATCGAATATCAAATCAGCTCCAAGCCACTCTTTCGCATTCATCGAACTCGCGCCGGGATATGTGTACAGCGCTGAGGAGTAATATGTGTGGGCTGGCGCCATCTCTCTAAGGTAACTGATAATGCTTGCTTCTGAGGCAAAGTACTTGTGCCGCCGCATCGTTATGTCGGGATAAGATCTATCAAAAAATATAAAGCCCCATTCCCTCTTATCCAGTTCTGGCGGCATCTTCAGTGTTGCATTCTGGTAGTATTCCCTAAACCTGGATCTGATATAACTCTTTGTTCGTTCATTCATGAGACTAAGGCATATCTACGTTAAGAGACTTTAAAAGAGTCTCGACATTAAATAGAAAATGATATAAATACTTCCATCAAAGATGTGCCTGTAATTGTGACAATGGATGGAGGAATTGATCTGGTTCTTGAGTCGGTTAAATCGATAAAAAAGGCGGAAAATGAAGCATCCAAATCAATTGAGGATGCCAAGGTTGAAGCCGAGAATATAATTGAAGAAGCCTCAAAGAAAGCCGAAGATATTGTCAAAAAAGCCGAGTCTGATTCTGATTCAATGGTAAAAGAATTGATAGATAGGTATGAGAAGGAAGCAAATGCTGAAGCATCGCAGATCATCGAGAAGAGCAAGAAGGATGTGGAAACACTGAAAAAAGATGCAAGAAGCAAAATAGAGGGCGCAACTGAACTGGTTGTCGCAAGGCTCATCGGTGATTGATCATGCTAAGACCTTCGAGAATGAAGAAGATAATAATAATCACCATAAAGGACAGCCGATATGAGCTGATCAAGAGGTTGCACGAGCTGGGTGTTGTTCAGATAAGTAACATGACTGAGAAGCTGTCAAATCCGGAGTGGGCCAATCTTTTGAGTCGAGGTTACACGGATCCGGGTGTACGAAAGATCACATCGCTTTTTATGGATTTTGGTCACATTCTTGATCTAATTCAAACGGTCAAACCGGAAGAGGAGAAGAAGGGAGGATTTCTTGGAGGTTTTATAAACTGGGTTAAGAGGCTACTCGCTCCAATTCCACCAAAAATTGTGTCTGTGGAAGAGACGTTTGGTGAAGACCTCATAAAGGAATCGGAAGAATTACTAACGAATATCAAAGTTGAAATATTAGATCCTGAAGCAGATTATCTCTCACTGGATGAAAAGATTCTGGAGATTGAGGATAAGAAGGTTCCACTTGAGAGGATAAAAAGTCTGGATATCGATCTCTCTTTTGTTGGCGAGGGTGATTTTGTGACGGTCTTTATCGGGATGGTATCAAAAGCCTCATCTGAAGGGCTTGCAAGCGGTGTAGCGGAGATATCAAAAGAGTCTTCAGTTGAGTTTGTGGATGCAAATGAGTCTGATAATATCGCCGTTATCACGGTCTGCAATGAACAGGCTGCAAGCATACTCTCGTACTCATCAAAGATGGGCTTTGAGAAGCTGGATGTCGAAGGCCTATCAGGATCACCTTCAGAAGCTCTGGCAGGTTATGAAAGGAAGCTTGGTTCCACAAAAGAGGAGAGGGAGTCTGTCAGAAGAGTTATTATGGACCTGTCGGATAAGTGGCTTGACAAGATAGAGGCCACAGTTGAGCTCCTTTCAATAGAAAGAGAGAGGGGTGACATCTGCTCTAACTTTGTGGAGACCGAAAGCACGATCGTCATCGAAGGTTGGGCTGAGGCGAGGAAGGTTGATTCGATCGGAAAAGAGATAGAATCAGTCACCGATGGACGCTCGGTCATAAAAATCGTGGAACCTGATGTTCCTGAAGAGAAGATCCCTGTCAAGCTGAGCAATCCGGGATTTCTCAGACCATTCGAATGGCTCACTGAGATGTTTGCACCACCGAAGTACAATGAATTTGATCCAACGCTCTTCTTTGCACCAGTCTTTATCATCTTCTTCGGATTTATGTTGACCGATGCGATGTATGGAATCATCACCACACTGGTCGGGATTGGGATACTTAGAGGTTCTGGAAAATACGACGAAAGCCATAAGAACTTTTCAATCGTTCTCACTTTAGCCGGAATAAGTACAATATTTTTTGGAATTCTTACGGGTGGTTATTTCGGGAACCTTTTCGCTGAATGGGGTCTTATCGATTCTTCAAGCATAATTTTGGACCCGCTGGGTAAAGGGACTGTTCCTGTTATACTGGGCCTCTTTGGCCCTCTAACAAGTAGCCCACTGGTATCGATTCTTATAACTTCTCTTGTGATTGGTGTGATCCACTTGAACCTTGGTATAATCTTGGGTTTTATCGATAAGATCAAAAGGAAGATGTATAAAGATGCAGTGAAAGAACATGCATGGCTTCTGATGTTCCAGATTGGGTTGTTTTTGGGCATAGGGAATACATTCTTCAGCATGAGTTTTTCAAGCTCTGCAGTAAACCTTGGTCTTATTATTGTGGTATCATCCGTTATTATGCTCATATTTATACCACCCATCAGTCTTATGGGCCTCTTCGATGTGACCGGTTACATTGGTAATCTCTTATCATACACACGTATTCTTGCGTTGTGTCTGTCGACCGGTGGGATTGCGCTGACATTCAATCTGCTTGCAGGAATGGCAGGAGGAATTCGTTTTATAGGTCCTGTACTTATGGGTTTGATCCTCTTTGGAGGACATCTATTCAATCTTGCGATGAATGGGCTTGGATCATTCGTCCATTCGCTGAGATTGCACTATGTGGAGTTCTTTGGTCAATTTTATGAAGGAGGGGGAACAAAATTCGCTCCGTTTGAGATAAAAAGAGAGATAACATACTTGAAAAAGGAGGCATTATAAGAATGGCAATTGGAGTAGGTGTGGCACTTGCGGCAATTGGTGCTGGTGCTGCTATTGGTCTTGCAGGTATTGGATCCGGTATTGGAGTTGGTATTACTGGTGCTGCTGGTGCTGGTGCGGTGGCTGAGGACCCGTCTAAATTTGGGACCTCAATCGTCTTCCAGGCATTACCGCAGACCCAAGCTATATATGGTCTGCTTACGGCGATATTGATTTTGATGGGTGTAGGTCTTCTTGGTGGTGGTGAAGCAGAGGTGTCCCTTACAACCGGTCTTGCGGCCCTGGGGGCAGGCGTTGCTGTCGGTGTGGCGGGGCTCTCTGCTATTGGTCAGGGAGTCTCTGCTGCAAGTGGAATCGGGGCGGCTGTATCCAAGAGCGAGATGTTCGGTAAGGGTATGGTATACTCTGTATTGCCAGAGACGCAGGCCATTTATGGTTTACTCGTTGCGATCCTTCTTATGATCTCCTCTCCGATCCTGGGAACTTCTGAACTTGGACTTCCTGCTGGTCTTACGGCATTGGGTTGTGGACTTGCGATTGGTATTGCCGGGCTCTCTGCTATTGGTCAGGGTATAGCTGCCGGTAGTGGTATCGGTGCTACTACTGAAAAGCCTGAGATGTTCGGTAAGGGTATGGTATACTCTGTATTGCCAGAGACGCAGGCCATTTATGGTTTACTCGTTGCGATCCTTCTTATGGTTGGTACTGGAATTCTCGGGGGTGCTGCTAGGGACCTACCTATTGCTGCTGGTGTTGTGGGTATCGGGTGTGGACTTGCGATTGGTATTGCCGGGCTCTCGGCTATTGGTCAGGGTATAGCTGCCGGTAGTGGTATTGGCTCTACAGCCTCAAAGCCTGAGATGTTTGGTAGAGGGATGGTCTTCTCGGTGCTTCCTGAGACGCAGGCGATTTATGGTTTACTCGTTGCGATCCTTCTTATGATTGGTGTTGGTATCCTGGGTGGCGGTGGTATCGCAGGAGATATCGGAATTGTGCATGGTCTGACAGCTCTTGGTTGTGGAGCTGCTATCGGTCTGGCCGGTCTCTCAGCTATAGGTCAGGGTATAGCCGCAGCAGCAGGAGTTGGTGGTACTTCGGAGAAACCCGATATACTCGGTAGAGGGATGGTCTTCTCGGTGCTTCCTGAGACCCAGGCGATTTATGGTTTACTCGTTGCGATTCTTATGATGATAGGCGTAGGTATATTGGGCGACCCATCCAAAGGACTGGGATTGGGACCAGAGGTAGGACTTGCATCGATAGGGGCTGGAGTGGCTATCGGTTTTGCCGGATTTTCCGGTATAGGTCAGGGTATCACGGCTGCCGGTGGTATTGCAGCGGCTGTTAGGGATCCCACAACGATGGGGAAGAGCCTTGTTCTCGCAGTGATGTCTGAAACCTTTGCAATATTTGGTCTTTTAATTGCGATTTTGATCATGTATGGTATAGGGTTCTTCGGTTAATGGAGTGCTAGGTTTATGGGCGTTAATGAGATTATAAAAAAGATAAAAAAGGATTCGGATAAGATAATCGCTGATACCATTGCTGAAGCCAAGGATAGTGCCAAAAAGATAATTAATGGGGCAAATATCGAGGCTGAGAAGAGGAAGAAAGCGATACTTGAAAGTGGAGAAAAACAGGCGACACTTAAGAAGCAGAGAATTATAGCAGATGCAAAGTTGAGATCGAAGAGGATCGAATGGGATGCGAAAGAGAGCCTGATCTCCGAGGTTCTTGGAAATGCTAAAGAGGAATTAGCACAGGTCAAGGAGAAGGGGCACTCTGGCAAGTCTTACTCTGAGGTGCTCCTCAAGCTCATAAAAGAGGCAGCTATAAATGCTGGAGGAGGGGATCTGGAGATAATTCTGAGTACTGGAGATTCCAGTCACCTCTCCAAAGATAATATTAAAGATCTTACAAAGGAACTGAAGGACGAAGTTGGCAAAAACAAGTTGACTCTGTCAAAGGAAGAGCGTGCAGGACTTGGTGGACCCATTGTTAAGGCAAAAGCCGAACACATTGAGGTCAATAATACGCTTGAGGAGAGGATAGAAAGGCATAGCGATTCGTTGAGGGCTGAGATAACGAAGGTGCTCTTCGGAGGTTAAAAAGGTGGATTTTTCAGAGTTTTTAGCAGTCTTTGAAACGGTTGGGATTTCTGACCCGATCATCGCTCTTGCTCTTGTTGCTATCGGATCTTTGATGGTATTTATCGTTATCATCATGCCGATACTCAAACCCATAGTACTTGACATAGCCCCCTTTGCATATCCAAATGCGCGAATAAGGGCGATGGAGTCCAAATTGATACCCAAAAATAGGCTTGAAGAAATGCTTGAGGCATCTTCGATAGTCGATGTTTTTGGTTATCTGGAGGGGACGGACTATGAGGCACAACTTGCAAAGATCAGGGGAGGATCAGTAGAAGAAGCATCTTCAATAGAGGCCGCCTTGTACGAGTCTCAAAAGAGTTCATACCACAGGATGATATCAATAGCACCTGATGCTATCAAAGGTGTATTTGCGGCACGATTCAGGATATATGAAGTTAAGCTGCTTAAGTCAATTTTACGTTCTCTGCATGCCGGAGTACCTCTGGAGCAGACACTTGCAGAAATTCCAGATATGGGAATTGATGTTGAGGCATTTTATAGCCTGCAATCCACGGAGGAGTTCATATCAAAGATCGAGGACACAGAGTACGGAGCAGCTCTGGCTGATGCAGTAGCTCTCTATTCCGAGAAGAAGAGTGTTCAACCGATTGAGATGGCACTCGATAAGTTCGCCTATGAGAAACTTTGGTACACAATCCAGACGGTTTCTGAACAGAACATAAGGGCACTGAGATTCTTCTTCGGAACCGAAGTAGATGCGATAAATCTCAGAACATTGATCAGAGCAAAGGCTGATGGACTGACATTGGATGAGATCAAGGATTATGTCCTGCCAATGGGATACGAATTTGATATGGAAACTTTGAATATGCTAGCGGACGTACCTGACGTTGAAGGTATGATGAGCCTACTCGAGAGTAAGAGCTGCGGAGAACTATTAACAGAAGCCATTTCGAAGTACGAAGCCACAAAATCTGTCGTGCCGCTCGAGATGGCACTTGAGGCCCATGTTGCAAGGACCGGAAGGAATGTATCAATGAGCCAGCCTTTTGGTATAGGGCCTTTCGTTGGGTATCTATGCAGCAAAGATGTGGAAGTCAGGAATTTAAGGGCGATAATAAGAGGGATTGAAGCTGATGCACCCAGGGATTTGTTAAAAGATATGCTAATCATGGTTTAAATTGGAGGTTTGGATGTATATTTCTGTAATTGGAGACGCTGACACGGTGACAGGATTTCGGATGGGTGGAATTACAAAGGTGAATGAGATCTCAAATGGAGATGATGCAGCTCCCGTTCTCAAGGATCTTGTGAAGGATGAGGATGCTGCGATTATAATAATCACGGAAAAGATAGCTGAAAGTATCAGATCCACAATCGAAGATATTGATTCCAAGAAGAAGGGCGTTATTCCGATCATAATAGAGATTCCTGATAAGTCAGGAAAGATGCCAAGAGAAGTTGATCCCTTGAGTGAATTGATAAGGAGGGCTATTGGTATTGAATTATAGATGAAGGTGATAATATGGAAAAAGGTTTGATTTCAAAGATAGCAGGACCTCTCGTGGTTGCGGATAAGATGAGGGGTTGTGAGATGTACGAACTTGTTCACATTGGTGAAGAAGGCCTGATGGGAGAGACAATTAGATTGGATGGTGAGCTTGCATACGTTCAGGTCTACGAAGATACAACAGGATTGAAACCTGGCGAGCCTGTTATGAGAACCGGAGCTCCCCTTTCTGCAGAACTGGGTCCGGGCATTATAACGAACTTCTACGATGGAATTCAGCGCCCTCTGAAGAAGATACAGGATCGGACCGGAGATTTCATCACCAGAGGTGTCAGGGTACCGGGACTGGATAATGAGAAAAAATGGGAATTCACTCCTGTTGCGCATGAAGGCACGGACGTTGTAGAAGGAGATATACTCGGGACAGTACCAGAGTCGAAAGTGATAACTCATAAGATAATGGTGCCACCAGGAGTGAGTGGCAAGCTTTCTGAGATAAATGAGGGTAAGTTCACTGTCACCGACAAGGTAGCTGTGGTTCAGACAGAGGAAGGAGATAAAGAACTGACCATGATGCAGAAATGGCCGGTCAGGATAGGAAGGCCATATAAAGATAAAATGAATCCAGAGGTTCCACTTCTTACCGGACAGCGGATATATGACACTTTCTTCCCTATGGCAAAGGGAGGGACAGGTGGAATTCCCGGTGGTTTCGGGACTGGAAAGACAGTTTCACAGCACCAGTTGGCAAAATGGGCCGACTCACAGGTTGTGGTATACGTAGGGTGCGGTGAACGTGGAAATGAGATGACCGAGGTTCTCGATACGTTCCCGGAGCTTGATGACCCGACAACGGGTGAGAAACTGATGGAGAGATCCACACTCATTGCCAACACATCCAACATGCCGGTTGCCGCAAGAGAGGCTTCGATCTATACCGGTGTGACGCTTGCAGAGTATTATAGAGATATGGGTTATGATGTTGCCATTATGGCAGATTCGACATCCAGATGGGCTGAAGCGCTTCGTGAGATATCCGGTAGGCTTGAAGAGATGCCGGGAGAGGAAGGTTATCCTGCATATCTGGCAACTAGGCTTGCTGATTTCTATGAGCGGGCAGGACGAGTTAATGCAATCGGAAGCGAAGAGGAGAGATACGGATCTGTGACGATTGTTGGGGCTGTATCACCACCTGGTGGAGATCTATCAGAGCCAGTATCCCAAAACACACTCCGTGTTGTCAGTGTATTCTGGTCACTCGACTCGACACTCGCAGACAGGAGACATTTCCCTGCGATCAACTGGCTCAGAAGCTACTCGCTATATCTCGATTCTACCGAAGAGTGGTTCGACGAAAAAGCTACAGAAGAGTTCAGAAAACTAAGAAATGAGGCGATGGTCATCCTGCAGAAAGAATCCGAGCTTCAGGAGATCGTGCAGCTTGTGGGTCCGGATGCGCTACCTGAGAGCGAAAGGGTGATTCTAAATACGGCAAGGATGTTAAGAGAGGACTTTTTACAGCAGAACGCATTCCATGAAACTGATTCTTACTGCCCACTGAAGAAGCAGCATCTGATGCTTAAGACCATACTGAATTTCTTCTATCGCTCAAATGAAGCGATAAAAGCCGGTGCAGGTATAGAGGATATTGAGAATATGCCTCTGAAAGATGAGATAGCGAGAATGAAGTACGATCCAAACGATACATTTGAGAAGAGGTATGGTGAACTTGACAAGACGATGGAAGAATCATTTGGTGCTCTGGAGGGATGAAGATGGCAGATATTAAGACACGTGAATATACAAGCGTAACTGAAGTTTATGGTCCACTTGTGGTTGTGGAGGGAGTTGAAGGTGTAGCATATGGAGAAGTTGTGGATATCCAGACTCCTGAAGGTGAGAAGAGGCGTGGACAGGTCCTTGAATCGAGAGTGGGTATAGCCATAGTCCAGGTATTTGAGGGTACTAGGGGTATTGACACCGCCGGGACAAAGGTGAGATTTACCGGAGATATAATGAGGCTACCTGTCTCTAAAGATATGCTGGGCAGGTTCTTTGACGGCCTTGGTAGGCCAATTGATGGTGCTCCGGAGGTTGTTTCCGAAGACAAGATCGAGATCACAGGAGCCCCCATAAATCCAACCGCAAGGGCGTTTCCAAATGAGTTCATCCAGACGGGAGTATCAACTATTGATGGGACGAACACCCTTGTAAGAGGGCAGAAACTTCCGATATTCTCAGGCGCAGGTATGCCACACAACGAACTTGCTGCCCAGATCGCCCGTCAGGCAAAGGTTTTGGGGTCAGAAGAGGCATTCTCAGTCGTTTTCGCTGCGATGGGTATTACACATGAAGAGTCATCCTTCTTCATGAAAGACTTTGAGAGGACCGGTGCACTCGAGCGGATCGTCGCTTTCATAAACCTCGCAGATGATCCAGCTATCGAGAGGATCATCACACCGAGGATGGCCCTAACAGCGGCAGAATACCTTGCATTTGAGTGTGATATGCACGTTCTCGTTATACTGACAGATATGACGAACTACTGTGAGGCACTCCGGGAAATAGCGGCTGCAAGAGAAGAGGTTCCAGGACGTAGAGGTTATCCGGGTTACATGTACACTGATCTATCGACGAACTACGAGCGCGCGGGCAGGGTGAGAGGTAGGAAAGGATCGATCACTCAGATACCGATTCTCAGTATGCCAGATGACGATATAACGCATCCAATACCGGATTTGACAGGATATATCACAGAGGGCCAGTTCGTGCTATCAAGGGAACTTCACAGGAAAGGGATATATCCGCCGGTGGATATTCTTCCGTCATTATCAAGGTTGATGAATCAGGGTATAGGTCCAGAAAGAACAAGAGAGGATCATTCAGGTGTATCAAATCAGCTATATGCGGCTTATGCGGAAGGAAGGGATATGCGGGATCTGGTGGCGGTCGTTGGTGAGGAAGCGCTGACACAGAGAGATAGGAAATTTCTGGAGTTTGCCGACCGATTCGAACAGGAGTTCGTTACACAGGGTAAGGATGAGGACAGGACCATACAACAGACACTCGATCTTGGCTGGGAGCTCCTATCGATGCTTCCTGAAGGAGAACTGAAGAGAATCGACGACAAATACATAAAGAAGTACCACCCGAATTACAGGTGATTCAGAAAGTTTTATATTGTAATAGAACTGCTTATCTGATTGGAGGATTTTGGTAAGCATAATTTTCGACAAACCTAAAAGATGGGTTCAGATCCATTGGCGCATTCAGGCACATTAATAAGAAATGTCATAAAATCGCTTTTTTTGTTAATAGCTTTTACAGAATCTTCAAGTAGTTAAAAGGAAAGTGTAAAAAATGTATGGAGATAGAAGACAAGGGTACAATAGAGGCCCAAGAGAGATGCATAAGATAACTTGTTCAGACTGTGGACAGGAAGCAGAGGTTCCATTCAAACCGGATGGTACCAGACCGGTCTATTGTCAGGAATGTTATAGGAAGCATCGACCAGCGAGATACTGAGTGTATTATTGTTTTAAATTAAAGACTTTGATATATTTTAGTTTTGAGTTAACGTGTCATCTGCATCAATGCGGATGACTCTTTTTTTCTTTTAATATTATCTATCTTATCCCTTACTCAATCTATTCTCAATCAGAAGTAACGAGGAGACGAAAGCAATTCCTGCAAATAGAGATAGCACAACGGATGATGTTATCTCACCAGGTGCTTCAATGAGTGGCATAGATACTGCGAGTAGAGATCCGAAGATCATCCCGACGAAGAAGGGCATTACAGTATAGCGATGTTCTCTTATAACAGACGATACCGCGAAGATGGCAGCAAGCAGACCAAAAATTGCCCCCAAACCGAATATTAAGAGCACAAAGAACTCTTCGGTTTCTAATATTTCTAAAATAGACTCGAAACCGAAATTTTCCAGGGAACTGAGGAAGATGTCAAGAAATCTATCCACAGTCTCTAAAATGAATATATACGCTCCCAGGATTATGAGCACCACCGATCCGCTTACTCCAGGTATTGCCATAGCCATCAAGGAGAAGAAGCCACAGATGAAGAGATACCAGAGCGGTAAACTAATTGACTGTGTCGCACCACCCACAAAAAGAGCAGAGACGGTTATGAGAACAGGTATAAGAACTCCTACAATCCCTGATAATATCTGTTTTAAACCCCTCTCCTTGCATTCTTTGATGGGTCTGTATACGGATACCAGAACGAGACCCAAGAAGAATGCAGACAAGTGAAGTGGATAGTTCTCATTTGCCGGAACAATCATCTCAACGCCAGCAAGGAGCCCTATCACCACGCCAATGACGATTGGGATCAAAAATCTTATGTTCAGTTCTTTTGCGGCCGTTATCAGGTCTTCATATATCCCGAGTATTAAAGCCACAGTTGCCCCGCTTATAGGGGTAGTATTGGCTATGCCAATGAAAAAACCGTTGACAATATTTGAGATCATATTTTTATTTTTTTTCACGCTATACTCATGGTCTTTTTTCTATATAATACCACCACAAAGTTAATGGTAAATATTGCTGATGATTGAGTGATCTGAGATGGGAGACGGAAGAAAAGAGATTATTAAAACTCTTTTTGGAATAGAAGAGGATGAAATAGCCAATGCATGGGACCTGAACATAGATTTCATCAGATCTGTGATGGATACTTCCATGAGCAGAAGAGAGAAGGATATGGCTGAAAGAAGATTATTAAAACACATTAAAAAGCACCATCTCGAAATGCTTGATAACGAAGATGGACTATGCACACATGAAGTCGCAATAGCAAAATCTATAGAGGATGCAAGGCCCTTTGATAGCTTTGACGTCGTGCTTGTAAACGAATTTGAAGATGTCTGCCGTGCATTGATTGTTGATGACATTGAAGAACAGGCGGCTTTTTTAGAAGCGGTTATTAAACTCCTGCGAGATGTAAATATTCCTCCGAGGCTTAAGAGAAGATTGATAGAGATTGATGAGGTGGCAGGTGAAAGGGTGCTAAAGGCCGTTCTTCGAGATCATCCAGCAGAGCCAGAAGCACTCAATCTCTTGATTGATCTATATGATAGGTGCGGCAGAACGCAGGAGATAGAAGGGGAATTTGAGCTTGCGATAAGCGCTTCAGATAGCTGTGTTATCCGGAGTATGTATGGTGATTTTTTGGAGAGGGAAGAGAGATATGAAGAAAGTCTGAAGGCGTTCGAATGGGCTTTGGAATCACCGGATTTGAAGAACAGAGAAGATCTGGAAGATGACATAAAATTTGTAAATAAGGTCCTGAAGATGAGCGATGAAGAAAAAGAGGTGGTAAAAGCGTTTGAAGAGGGTTCAAGGATGATGGGTAAGATCCAGGAATTTGCATTGTCAATGGAAGATGATCTTCTGTGGGCAATGGAAGAGTATAATATTTTTGAAGAGACTGAGGAAGAATATAGCGATGTTGATAAAATTAATTTCTTGAACTTTTTTGCGTTTGAGTGGAAGATTTCTGACGGGAGAACTCCGGCGATAGTTTATATTGGTGATAATGATATAATGGGAGAATTGAGAACTAAGATTTTAAACCTTGAGAACAATATCGAAAGTATATTTGAGATTATTAAAACCGATCACGAAAAATTGAGGATTACCGTGAAGGACATTATCGGAGAAGAGACATATGAGGTCGTGGGAGATGTATCGGATGTGAGAGAGGGACAGGTATTCAAAGGAAAGATTTTTCCGTGGGACGATATCTACCTGACTGGCGGTTTAATAGCCGCGTATGATGCCCCAAAAAGTAAAGAGATTAAAGAAAGATTCAAAGAGACCGTTGTAATGCAAAAAGACCTTCATGGGGCCTTTGTGGAATATTTTGGTGCTTATGACCCTGTTTTCAACTCAAGAAGGGAGTGTGAAAAGGCCTTTGAGGATTTCTTCAGGTGGCAAACATTTGAATGGATAGTTCCTGAAGATGGAAAGACACCCGCAGAACTGCATAAGGATGGCCTTGAGAAATATTCAGAAAAACTGCTTCCCGAACTACCTTCAATTCTTGATGAATTTAACGACATCGGAATCATCAGCGATCCAAAATTCGGCATCGGTATAATCCCGTCCTATAGCTCATTCAAGAAAATATTTGAAGAGGGTGAGGGCGATGACGAAGAGTTGGATCTTTTTGCGGATATGCTATTTGAAGTTGAGCCTTTCATAATAAAAAGACTGATGCAGGAAAACCCGGGAAATACTGTTAAGCTGATAAACACAATCTTTGAAGATGAGGAAGATTTGGGAGCCGATATGACAGAACTCGAGGATTTCATGCGGCAGCTGAGAGACGACTGGGACGAAAGACCGTTTCTGACTGTCAGCCCTGTATCTGGAGGAGAATATGACAGAGATATGGAGAGTGGAGTTAAATGATAAGGATAACTACAGAATCCGATACAATAGAGGCGATGGCCACTTCGAGGACTTTGTAGATGTATTCCCTGATCACATGCTAAAGCTTTTAGAAAGTTTAAAAGAGAAGGAAGAAGAGATTGAAAAGCAGATTGAAGAGGGTAAAGGTGGGGATTGAAATTTTTAGAAGATAAAAAGGTGTGTATGTGAAACAGATGGTTGAAGGAAGGGCCTGGATATTTAAAGATAACATAGATACTGATCAGATAATCCCTGCGGAGTTTTTGACCACAGGCGATCCGAAGGAGCTTGCAAAGCACGCTTTTGAGAAGGTCAGATCTGAGTTTGTGAAGGATGTAAGAGAGGGGGATATAATAGTCGCTGATGAGAACTTCGGATGCGGCTCATCAAGAGAGCATGCGCCAAGGGCTCTGATGGGCTCAGGGATATCCTGCGTCATCGCGAAGAGCTTCGCAAGAATTTACTTCAGAAATTCGATAAATATTGGTCTACCTGCTATCGAATGCGAGGTTGAGGCTGATGATAGTGATACGATCCAGGTTGATTTTGAAAAAGGGGTTATCAGGAACCTGACAAAAGGTACTGAATTCAATTTTCAACCACTGCCGGATTTCCTCCAGAAGATCTTCGATCTTGGTGGACTGGTCAATTATGTGAAGGAGCAGATTTAGTATTCCGGCATAATCGGCATAATCTTTTCAAAAAGTCCAAATAAACCATCGGTCCTCGTCAAAACCTCACTTGAACCTTTTTAGAGGTTCGCTTCTATTCTTCCGGTAATTCATAACCAGCCCCAGGACTAAGGCAATAGCAATTATCGATGCAACTATAAAGAACCATGGTATAACTGGTGGCTCTTCTAACGGTTGTACTATAGTTGGTGATGCTGTTGGCGAAATTGTGGACTTTGACTCGGATGTATAAGCCGGTGTTAAAGTGGACATTTTCATTTCTGTAAACAGCGCAAAGACAGTGAAATGAGACACTTTCACAGTTGCCGTATTGGTCGAGAAATCGACCGTGGTTTTGAGGGGCGCCCATTCTGTGCCATCCCACACCTTTACAACCACTGTTTCACCCTCTGGTACAGCGCCCGGATCGAACTCGAAGACTAATGTTACCTTCGGATCAAAAGTAGCTCCGTTCGGTCCGAGATTACATGCATAGATCGTTCCACCCACCTGCGTAGAGCTGATGCTAACTGATCCCAGTGGTTCTCCGTCTGCGTCAAGTGCAACTGTTCCTTCCGGGATTATCAATTTGGCTTTGCCGTCTGATGATTCTTCAGTGTAAGTGGACTTCACTTTTCCCTGTGAATCGGTATTTATTTTGGATGGTATGAAGCCTCCGCCACCTCCACCCCCGCCATGCTTATCACCGGATCCATCTCCGGAATCGGTCTGAAGGATCACGATTTTACCGTCACTTATTGTATGGTTGACAGGATCGAGCTGTGGGTTTGCATCAATAAGTGAAGCAATCTCTATGTCGAGTTTACTCTCTCCCGCCTTAAGAGCCTTAAAGTTGATGGTTAAAATCGTAAAATCACCATCAAGGCCTGGATTTATGCTCTGAAAAGCCACGAGTCTTACAACGCCAAGATCGGAATCTTCCAGATTTACATCATAGTTATCAAACACATCATCGTGGGTGCTTTCGACAGATATTAAAGCAGGGTCAAATGTGAACTTAAGATCGATCGACCCGATATTTGCCCCATCCAAAATTCTGACGGGGACCTGGATAGTATCGCCTGCCTGAACCTCATATTGGTCGACCACCACGCTACAATCCGCTGCTAAAGCACCAGGTATTGCGAGCAACAAAGCTATGAGAAGTATCGCCGCTGTGCTGATCCTTGCCATTTTAGATCAACGCCTCAAATCCGTTTACACCATTCAGGTGTTTTGCAAGATACATGCAATCGGATGCCTCAACCACGCCGTTGCCGTTGACATCCGATGCAGGCTCAACGATCGTCTCAAAACCTGCAATTCCAAGGAGGTGTTTTGCAAGATACATGCAATCACCAGAATTTACACTATCGTCCCCGTTCACATCACCATTTAAGAATACCTCAAAAATCCCGTCCATGATGAAGTGAGGTATCGGATTGGAATCAGGAGTTGCATCTGTAAGCGTTATAACATCAAGGCTTAGTGGTGTTGAAGTGCCGATATCACCAACCACAGTGAAGTTCAGATTAGAAAGAATAACGTCTCCGTTAAGTCCCGAGTTCTCCACCTGATATGCAATTATTCCGACAGAACCGGATGATGCATTCTCCAGGTTTGCAAAGATGGAGTCGAAATCAGAATTAACCACTTCTGATACGATCACAACCTCTGGATCATAGGTGAGTGAGAGCTGGCATGCACCCACATCTGAGACATTCTTTATTGTGATCGGGACTGTTACCGTCTCTTTTGACATAACATCCGGAATTGAGATGGTTGCTTTTGAAGTTTTCACTGTCAGTGTTGCAGATGCACCATCGGCCGTGAATGTGAACGTTCCAGGCATTGTCGCCTCGTACTCTGCCTCAAACATCTCAGTTTCACCTGCTGCAACCGTCAGTTCGACTGATTTCCATTCAACGCCATCAATCTTGAGCGAGACTGAAACAGTTCCCTCGGCATTACCATCATTTTTGGCGTATACTGTCACCATGGTAGTATCTCCAACATCAACACTTGCTGGGTCTACTTCGACATCAATATTAATGTTTGGAATGCCCATTACAACATTAAACTCTGCTTGCGCCGAAGTTAAACCATCGATATCTTCAACCGTGACCAGATATGAGCCTAATGCCCAACCTGTTGTGTCGAATGTTGCTGATATTGCTCCATCAGCAGCCTCTATAGTCTCGATTTCATCGACACCCGGTCCGATAACATTCACATTGAAGTAGGTTCCATCGGCTCTGTTTACAGTACCACTGATTACAAGCTCATCTCCTTGAACTACATCTGATATTGTATCAATTTTCAAGGATGGGTACGCTATCGTGATTTCTACTGGACCAGCTACTATTTCGTCTTCGTCGGAATACATAGTGCTCGTCACATAATAATCGTCGAATCCTTTTGCTGCTATTTGCTGCATACATGAAGCAAGCCCTCCAAGATGTGGGTTAATATCCATTTCAAAGACACCATCACCCATCGGGTGTATGACATAGAGATTGTATGATCCTGTGGTGTATGTATATGGAGTTGCAGTCATACCTTCGGGAGTCCACCACGAATTCCAATCGGAGGCTTCCATCTCTTTTTCAAATCTATCATCTGTAACTGTCAAATTCTTAACCGCTGAGATGTTTTTACCTTCAAGGATCATACGAACCTCATCGGGCCCGCCGGTTGTCGTACCCTCAACCATTATCTTGTCATGAGTAGAGATTACTGGATTGACAACATTAACCTCAATCGTCTCAGATTTTAGTACTATTGATGCAAAATCTTTTAAGGAAGTATCAGAGACCAAGTACGCCGATATCTTGTATGAACCGGCTCTCATACTGGTGAGTCCGTCTCCGTTAACATCAACTGTGTTGAGCTCAAACTCAAACTCGCCATCATCAACGTCTACATCTTTACCGGTTACGGTCGTAGAACCTACAATAACAGTATCTCCATCATCTAACAGATAGGTACCATAGCGATCCTCCACCGCGATGAGTATCTGATCAACGCCATCAGGAGCATCAGTCGTACCCTTTATATCCACTTTTTGTCCCACATCTGCCGTACCTGGAACATCTAAAGTTATTACTGCTTCGGTAACTTTGATGGTTACATCCTCATTGCTGACAGTAGGGTTAGTTGTATCATTTACATATATTTTATATGTTCCCTCTTCAGTGAACATCAGGACAGCATTATATGTATAATCGGCGCCAAGATTTTTTGCCGGTGTCATGGACCAGTCAGTTGGAATGGGCTCATTACTAGCACCGGTTTGCTCGTAATATCCAGTCACAATTTGTGCATTAGCTTTGTTAGATCTTAGTATTATATCGTGATTTGCAGGACCTTTCACTGTCAAGGCAGTATATTCATTCTCAGTTACTGTATCCTTACTCACGCTAACGGTCAACTTGGCTGGAACTACTTTCAATGTCTTCTTGACTGATTCAGTAGATAAATCTAATCCTTGTGCTTTACTTGGAATTGTTTCGAGCCAAATTTCATATGTGTCTATATCCCACCCTGTCGTATTCAGGCCATTCGCTTCCAAAAATGAGACATTTACTTTGGTCAGGTCATTACCATTACCGTCTATTGGTATGAGGTTGCCATTAGAATCTTTGACTACCAAGGTTACGCAGTCGTGAGTCGTATTCAGGTTAGTTCTTATATCTAGTGTGGCATTGGCGCCCCTTGTTACGGTACTCACCTCTGTCCCAGAGATTTTGATTTTCAATATAAGCTGTGGATCTGCAACAGATAGAAGTGTTTCAGGGGAAGAATAATTACCCTCACCGGTTATATCTATATAGTAGGTACCTGGTTGTGGGAAAAGATTTGAATCGAAACTTGATGTTGCTGTACCGATAACCACCCCATCGACTGCTGAAGGGGCCTTCCCAACAATATTTTTGCCAACATCATTACCCGTGAATTTCAGCGTTTGACCTCTTATCACAGTGTTGGTAGCATTTGTAGTAATTAAGTTATCATCTACATCATACACAGCCCCAACCGGCACTACCCCACCAAACATCGATATTATCAAAAGCAGAACAAAGCCTACTGCCAAAACCTTACTCGATTTTAATTTCATACCACTCACCTCTCGTATCCAATTTCATTATTTCATATTAAGCAACTGATTCAGTTGATCAACAGTAAATAAGAGTTTATTGACACCATCCTATATAAATACATCTATTTATCACTAATAATAGTCGATTTGATATGATAACGGTCACTACTACCAGCTATCAACAAAATTGTTAAGACTTGACAATGCAAGCGATTTTACAGAATTTTAGAACATAATCCTTCTTAACGTATCACACCCTCATAAACAGTCTCTGCGGTCCCTTCCATATACGCTCGTCCATCCTTCTTTGAAATGCATAGTACGCCACCCTTTGTTTTAACATCAATCTCATCTCCTTTTACCTTGCCAAGCCGCCATGCAACAACAGCGCAAGCAACCGATCCGGTTCCACAGCTCAGGCTCTCCGCTTCAAGCCCCCTTTCATATGTTCGTATATGCAGCTTATCACCTTTAACAAGCGCAAAATTGACATTGGCACCCAATGGAAATACTTGATGAAATCGTATCTCAGAAGCAACTTCTTCGAGGACAATATCCAGATCATTCACAAATATCACGGCGTGGGGCACACCGGTATTGACAGCAGAGACTGTATATCCATAGAGATCTTCCTCTAAAAATTCACCCTCACCATCAGCAGGGATCTCACGACGATCAAATCTGGGCTTGCCCATATCAACCTTGATCCATATCTCATCATCTTTCCTCGCTTCTATGCGTAAAATATCATTTAGCGTCTCTACTGTAAACGACCCCAACTGAACATAATTTTTATCTATCGCGTATTTCGCCAAACAACGGATACCATTGCCACACATCTCGGCCTCTGATCCATCCGGTTGGAACAATCGCATCTTTAAATCCGCTTTATTGGACGCTGAAATATATAAAACACCATCTGCACCGATACCAAACCGCCTATCGCAGTACCGAGTCGCAAAATTGGCCTTATCCTGATCAAAAACTGCCTCTTTCTCAAACTCGTCAATGATAATGAAATCGTTTCCGTTTCCGTGCATCTTTGTGAATGAGAGCATACTTCAATCATTATTTGCAATAATATTATAAAGGTTCTGATCATAATGCGATGCAACAACCTTTGATCGGTATTGTTGCGTGTTTTTTTCTAAGTGACGAAAAACCGTATGCTGTTGAAGAGCCAACCGAAAGAGTCGTGATCTTACAGAACTTTGCAGTCCTTCGTAGGTCGGTTAAACTGAAGATCAGAGGGACTGTAAGGTCATTATCTAACCTTCTTCAAGAACTTAATCCATCTCTTCATATCCTCAATATCATCGCTTTGGTAAACATTTTTTAAGTCCTTCGCCTCTTTGCCAACACCTTCCAAAGCCAGAATTGCCCTTTTTATCCCCAGAATCTCCTCGTATAGAATATTTGCCTCCTCTTCTGTCAAATCCGAATCTTTGAGATATGTCTCTTCATCTGCCTGTTTTTTGAGTAATTTCCTCTTTAATTCTCTGGCAAATTTTAAATCATAATCCGATACCACCTCTTTTTTTATCAAATCCAAAACAATGCCACTCAATTCCAACTTCTCATCATCTAAAAAAATCTCGTCAGGAATATCTTTACCAACAAGCGAAGAAGGCTTGCTTAACTTTTCTATAAGGTCCTTTTTATCCTTTTCTGAGATCATTGATCACTTTATGAGGCACCAGATACTTAAACCTTCACCTTCCATTGAGGCCATTCAGCCTTGGGAAAAAGTACAACAGACCGGCAATCCTTAGTTGTTTTCAACCACAAACCTTATATAGAATTGCAAATACACTGAAACAGAAATAAGGTGATAAAAACATTGGAGGACAATTGGGTGGAACCCCCATTTTAGTTCTTAGAGAAGGCAGTGAACGGACAAGAGGAAGAGAGGCCCAGGATAGAAACATACTGGCCGCAAAGACAGTCGCATCCGCCATACGAA
>JAXHTJ010000108.1:0-7967 GCA_034190245.1 Halobacteriota archaeon
TTTTTTTATTCCAATTTCCAGTCCTTCTTTTATGAAGAGAGAGTATTAAAGTCAGGAGTATGGAAAAGGCTACCATCCATGCACCAACACGGTAATAAAAGAGTGAAGATGTGATGAAGATAAAGAGGATTAATGCTATATATTTCAGGTTATTTTGATCGGGCTTTTCATTTAGTACCCTGTAATAGAGTAAGATGAAGAGAAAATAGAAGGGGAATGACCACGCTGAAACACCGATGTTATACGAATTTGGAGCCCTCCCGTATCCAAAGGCTATAAAAATAGCAAATAAGGATGCTATCAAGTAAGAATTGAAGATCCTCCTGGACAGGGCAAACAAAGCTATTACGGCAAAAATCCCTCCAATCGGCCAGAACCTCATTGCTTTAGGAGGGACGCCCAGAATCTTCGAAAGTACGATCAAAATCGTGCTTGTGGCAGGACGGTACTCCTGGCCGGAGAATTGTATACCCAACTCCGTTGTTTTATCTACCGGGAAGATATGTGGTTCATCCATATGCGCTTCAGCAAATGCAAGCTCCTTGTACAAGAACGGTTGCATCATCTCCTGGCTCGAGATGTATAAAAGAGGGGTCAAGCATATAAGGATCAGCAAAATTATACCAATTACCTCCTTCATGTTTTCTCCATCATATTGATTTATTGCACAGAACATCATACCCCAGTGTATAATTCTTGCTCTTATCAAAAACATCTATAGCGATAAAAAATTTTGTCAGGGGGATCAAGAGCAGATACAACAGAAATAAAATCCCGTATTTTGGATAATTCCTTCTATCATCATAGGGGGCAAAAACTTGATAGGGAACCTTGGATACGATAGCCCCTATTGAAGCGAATATCCCCCCTCGTTTCTTCATTTTTATAACTTCAAACCCGCATCTTTTCAGTAAGACATTCGAACCGAGTTCTGTAAATCTATAAAAATCGACAGGATCATGCACTCCCATCAATAGTGGCATCGTTAAGATCAGATACCCCTCTCTTTTAAGCACCCTGTTCAACTCTTCAAGGGCGGCATCTACATCTTCAACATGTTCCACCACTTCTGTGCACACGATTAAATCCACTACGTTTCCCTTGATGGGCAAATTGCAGATATCCCCCACCATATCTTCATCCCTGGCCTTATTGATGTCGATAGAAATGTATCTTTCAAAGTCTAAAATGTGTTTATAGGGGGACTTACCACACCCTATATCCAGTACGAATGAATTATGCCCGATGTTAAGACTAAATTCATTTATATGCTTCTTCAGGTAGTGAGCATGAACGTTTGTTCTGGCTGCAGTATCTTCAAATAAGCGTTCCAAGCGCTCAACCACACTCATCAATTGATCACCGATACAAGGATTCTATCAGTAGCACAAACGCCATTTTAATCCTTTCCATTCAATGAGCATTTTATAAATATCGTCTCACTTCCTACCTGTTTAAGCCCCATGAAGTACAGTAAATTACCCAGCAGGGTGGTCTTTCGTTTTGGCGGGATCCTCACAAATTCGATCTTATCGATCTTGAAACCATGACGGCCAAGTAACTGGACGAGTGTAGCTTTATCGTACCAGCATGCATGCTCATCATGCACAGGAACCTTTCCAAGAATTGCTGCACTTACAAACCTGTGGTAGCACCATGCATTTGGCGTTGTCAGGATCATTCTACCATCGCTTCTTAAATGCTCTCTTGCCCTATCTAAAAATTTTCCAGGGTTTGACAGATGCTCAATCAACTCTCCTGCGAGTACAACGTCAAACTTCTCGTCGAGTTGTATGGTCTCCGCATCATCCACTTTTACGTCATACCCTGCATCCTGATACTTCTCGATCTCTGAGCTGAGAATATCAATTCCAGAGGCAGATTTCACCTTCTCACAGACCAGTGCATGCACCCAGACGCCACCTGTAGCAAGGTCTGCACAGCCCAAATTGAGCACGCTGTCATCCTCATTCAACTCCCGAAGTATGAGCTTTACACGCTCATCCATCTTATTTTCAGCTTCTTTAATTCCAGTCATGCTATCAAAACCTCTCATGATAACTTTTCATGCAGTTTCATCCTGTGCCCTTTTTTCAATAGCCCATCCTTTTTTCTCCTGAAGGTATCTTGAAGAATTGACGCCAGCTTATAATTACTTAAGAGTATGTTATTCTTCTCATCAGGGTCAGATTCCAGATCGTATAATTCGTCTGCTTCATGGCCATCGGAAAGGATCAATTTGTACCTGCCTGCCACGAGAGAAAAACTTGATGAACCCGAATCTTGCATTATATGAAGAGATCTTAGTTCATCTTCGGTCTCTCTTCTCTTCCTAAAAAGAGGGCTACCGTCAAAGCTGGTCTTTGACTTGATATCCAGTATATCCAGTATGGTTGGGACGATGTCCGTATGATTAACAAGCCTGTGGTATCTAAAGTCACCTGGTATGTTTGGGCCGCTCATGATTAATGGTACACGGGCAGTTGGTTCATAGACTGTGGTATGTGTAAAGTAGGGTAGATCTTCACTGAGTAGAGTGCCATGATCCGCTGTTATCACAATCAACGTCTCGTCAAAGACTTCCTCATCCTTCAAGTAAGTTATGAGACGTTCTAAATTTTCATCGATATAACGTATGGCAGAGTCATATGCATCGATCACTTCGCCGATCGTCTCAAATTTATTTGTCCACAAAGCGATGTATGCACGGTGATAGCCATCGACCTCCTTCAATCTTTCTATTAGCCTGTCCTGTGAACAATATTGATGATCGGTGGTGGTAAAGAGATCGTTAAATCTTTCTGGAGAGTAAAAGGGGGCGTGAGTATCCCAGTAATGCAAAAATAAAAAGAATGGTTCTCCTTTGTACTTCTCGATCATCTCTATGGCCCTATCGGTGATGAATTCGGCGTTTTCCTGCCCCTTCAATTTTAAAGTAATACCTGTATTTCTTCCAACAAATCTCAAAAGTTTAATTGGAATTCTATCTCCATGATTCAATGCGATCTCGTAACTCTTCTTGATCATATCTTGCTGAATTCCATTCAATATATTATGCTCAACCTCAGGAGAGATACCCATATATTCGTCGTAGCCCCGCCGGTGCCATCTGCCCAACCAGTCTATACCTATGGTTCTCATACCATATTCTTTCAGTATTTCTGGTAGCAATTTTATCTTTTTTTTGTTCAGCTCATCAATCATCTTCTTTGGCACATCTTTATGAACCGAGATTCCATGCGTTAGTGGATAAAATCCGGAAAAGATAGAAGTCAGTGAGGGATCCGTGGAGTTTATGGTTGTACGTGCATTCTCAAATAAAACTCCCTCCCTTGCAAGAGAATCGATGAATGGGGAAGTGTCTCTTTTATAACCATAGCAACCTAAATTTCTCGATCTCAAATTGTCGATTACCACGAAAACAATATTCTCCACTTCCATTCTATCATCCCTGTGATTTATTCACTTCCTGGTATATCTCTATGAGTTCCACAATACTCTTTTCAGATCCAAATTTTTCTTTTGCTATCTTCCTGCACTCCTCACGTACTTTTAGAGGCTCCTTTGCTGCCATATCAAGGACCAAGACAACTGCGTCTGCAAAGCTCTCCTCCTCATCCTCTGTTATTCTACCTACATACTCACTTGATATTGTTCCGCTGACATCTCCAACATCTGTGGAAACAACTGGAACACCACATGCAATCGCTTCTCTTACAACCGTGGGACTCCCCTCTGTTACGGAGCATAAAGCCATTACATCAGCGCAATTATAGATCTCCGGCATCTTCTCTGGACTTATCACGCCCATAAACACAATTTTATCCCTTAAACCAAGTGTGCCTGCCAGTTTCTCCAGATTGGGTCTTTCACTACCTTCACCGACGATCAGTAGTTTTGCATCAGCAACTTTCTCCTCAACAAGTGCAAAAGCCCTCAAAAGAAAATCAAGATTCTTAATCTTCTCAAGCCGACCAGCAAAGAGAACGATCTTTTCGTTGGACGCAAGTCCAAACTGCTGTCGCACATTCTCCCTCTCTATCGGTTTGAACTTACCTGTGTCTATCCCTGTAGTGTAGATCCTTATTTTGTCCTCCAACCAGGGGTATCTCTTCTCATAGTACTCTTTTGCCGTGGCAGTATCCGTGATGAGCCGGTCGATCCTTCTAAAACTACGAGATTCAACGAAGTGATATAATAAAGCTATAAGATTGAAGATTGGCTCTGGGTAATGAAGCCTTGCGTAGCCCAATGGTTCATCCGATGTGATAACTTTCGGATTCTTCGGGCAGAAGAGCAGAAATGGGAGCATATAATCGAGGCGGCATGTATGGATTATTGATGAATCGGGGAGTCTGAAGAATGGTGCCTTGACCATCAACCTGATAAAATACCTGTGCCATCTGTACTTCGCATATGAACTTTTCAGGATTGGAATGAAGTTAAATCCTGATCGATCAATCGTCTCCTCCTCGTTGAATTGAACACCAATTAATGTCGTCTCCACCTCATTTTTAAGCAGAAGATCAATCGCATTGAGGGTGTATCTCAATGCTCCACCTTCGCGTTGAGAGATCGGCCCCGTTTGATGCGCAAAAACCACCTTCATGATTCACACCCGAGTCTAAATGCCACCTTCTTTCTCAGAAACGGAATCACCTGGTTAGGGTGTTTCAAACCCTTTCGTATTACATATCCATGATATCTCTTTTTTCGTTCCCTCTCAAAGGATGAATACACTTCTATAAGTTCTTCTTCACTCATCTCTTCTGAAAGAACCACTCCATCAAAAGAGAGTGAATTGGGTGCAAGAGACAACTTTGACCAATCCATATCATCGGATACAAGCCCCCTCTCTTTCGCATAGTCCCAGACAGGAGTACCGGGAAGAGGAATTAATGTAAAAAAATTGAACTGGTCCATCTTACTTCTTCGTATGAAGTCTAAAGTCTCTAATGCATCTTCTTTTGTCTCGCTGGGTGAACCGAGGATGAAAGTGGGGCTCAGCAAGATATCGTATCTCTTTATCAGATCAATAGCCGTCCTGTTATCTTCTACTGTTGTACCATCTTTCAGGTAGTTGAGAATTTTTTGTGACCCGGATTCGAGACCTATACCTACCTCGATGACATTCATCTTCTTCAAAAGTCTGACTACCTCTTCATTTACTAAATTTGCTCTGCATTTAAGTGAGAAGCTCACCTCATCACCTATCCCCTCCTCATCTATCATATCGGCAATCTCCCTTAGCCGCCTCTTATTAGCGATGATCAGATCATCGGAGAAAGCGATATGTGGTGGATGGTATTTATCGATCATGTATCTGATTTCATCTAGGACATAACCCGCAGAGAAGAAGCGTACACTTCCCCAGAAGCGGGATGAAGAACAGAATCTGCATCGGAACGGACAACCTCTGGATGAGAACATATGCAAGCGATCACCCCTTCTGATATTCAGTAGATCCCTAGCAGGTAGGGGAATCGTGTCTAAAGGATCTATAAGCTTGCGGGTATCTGTGACTTTGAGCTCTCCATCATCCCTATAAACGATCCCATCTATATCTCCAATCTTACCAAAATCCATACCATGCTCCTCGAAGAATCTTATGATCTCAAGGACAGTCCTCTCACCTTCCCCGATAACTCCCACATCCATGCCAGGAGAAAGTTGAGAGGGTAGTGCCGAGATATGGGGACCACCAATTATCACAGGGATATCCTCCCCCTCGCAAAGAGATGCGATATTCCTCGCTATTCCAAAATTCTGGGATACGGAGGTGATCCCCACAAGATCCGGTCTAAAACTGAGTATCTCTCTTTTGAAATCTCCATCAATAATTCTCACATCAATCGAATCCAGGTTATCTCTCACGTATGACGCAATATAACCGAGTCCGAGATGAGGGAGTGTGAAATCCAACTCTATATGTCCATCAATTGCGTTTATTAGTAAAAATTTAGTTCCTGTCATCTCAATTGGTCCATCCTCTCTCCTTTTTGTACCACTCGAAGTATCTTTTTACTCCTTCTTCAAAATCAACCTTCGGCTCCCATTCCAGGTCTTTCTTGGTCTTATCAAGTGAGACATTTTTACCATTGAAATCGCCTGGTCTCCCATCCTTGTACTCAATCTTCACATCCCCAACCAACCTCTTCACGGTCTCTGCTACCTCATTTACACTTATTGGCCTCATGCCCTCCAGATTGTATGTCTGGTTCTTTGCAACATCCTTCAAGGCAGCGACGTTTCCTTCAGCCAGATCCTCTACATATATGAAATTTCGGTACTGTGAACCATCACCGAAGATTGTGAGTGGTTCACCGTTTATAACTTTCCTGATAAAGATTGCTATAACCGTGCCCCCCCGTGCTCTTGGCCCGTAGGGGATGCCGTACCGGAGTATGGTGAAGTTCTGATCGTACAGTCTCTGATAACTATGACAGTACAACTCTGATGCGACCTTTGATGCAGTATACACATGATTTGCACCCTGGATGAGCAGGGGTACTTCTTCATCAACGTTCTTCTCAGATGCCATCTCATATACCCATACGGTACTTGCCAGAATTACACGGTCGATCTCATTTCTCCTTGCCGCTTCAAGGACGTTGGCCACTCCTATAAAATTAACCTCGCCTGCCTCTACCGGATTCTTGTATACATCATTCACATCTGACATTGCAGCAAGATGGTAGATGACGTCGTAATAGCCGGCCAATGCAACAGTCGTCTTTGAAAGATTCGTGATGTCTATGTAGATATGACGAACGTCGCTTCTATGTGGCTTCATCATGTCAAAAACGGTGACTTCATGACCATGGTCGAGGAGTTTATCAACAACATGCGAACCGATGAAGCCCGATCCACCAATAACACCTATATCCATCTATATCACCTCCTTTAAAGAATCTATAACATATTTCGCCTCTTCGTCGGTCATCGTTGCAAATATGGGTAGGCAGATCTGCCGTTTACACAGATCCTCTGCAACCGGGAACTCTCCACCCTCAAATCCATATAAATCCTTGAATATAGGCTGCAAGTGACATGGCAACTCGTAAACTTCCCCGCTCAGACTCACACCATGCTTCTCTTTGAGTGCTTTTTTGACCTCGGTCCTCTCAATACCTTCATCAAGCAAAGCTACGTATTTATAATAGTTCGACTTCACATTGGAAGGAATCTGAATTGGTGTTACTTTATCCATCTTCTTCAATTCTTCATCATATCTCCTGGCAATCCTTCTCCTGCCTTCTATGAAGTCATCAAGACGAGCAAATTGCGATAGCCCGATAGCTGCATGAATCTCACTCATCCTCCAGTTGTAACCCATCTCTGTATGCACATTGCCGTAGAACCCGGCCTTACCCTGATCCCTGAAAACCAGGCTTCTCTCATAGATCTTTTCGTCATCTGTTGTGATCATGCCACCTTCTCCTGAAGTTATTACCTTCGTTGGATAGAATGAGAATGCTGCTGCATCTCCGAAACCACCAGCCGTCCTATCATCCTTCCTGCTTCCATGAGCGTGTGCAGCATCTTCGATTACGAAGAGATCATGATCCTCACAGATTTCTAAAACATCTTTCATTCGAGAAGAGACGGCCCCTCCAATATGCACTACAATAACCCCTTCCGTATCCTTTTTTATCCTCTCTTTTACGCTCTCTGGATCAATAGATAAATCTTCAGTCACATCCGCAAATATGACCTCTCCTCCCGCGTGTATCACAGACGCAGGTGTTGCAAAGAATGTATTCGTAGGAACAATTACAGACGATCCCCTCAAGTCCAGTGCTCTCAGAGATATCTCCAGGGCACTTGTACCGCTATTTACCGCCACTGCATACTTCGTGCCCGTGTACTTTGCAAATTTTTCCTCGAGCTCTCTACCGTGCTTTCCCAGTGTCAGCCATCCAGTCTCTAAAATCTCCTCTATGTCTGCTAAAATTTCTCTTCTGTCC
>JAXHTJ010000109.1:0-7751 GCA_034190245.1 Halobacteriota archaeon
CAACTTTGTTAACCACATTCCACTTAACATAAGTATTCAGAATTTTTCACATTCATTTGAGAAGGAAGAATTGAAGAAGGCTACAAAATAAACGCTTACTTCACCTCGACTTCTCCACACCAACTCGATTACAGTACTCCGGTAACGGACATATACTGCATTTCGGACTGATCGGGGTACATATGCTCTTACCATGAAGGACAAGCAGGTCATTGAATATTATCCAGTACTTCTTCGGCAACTTTTTGCGCAGCTCAAATTCCGTCTCTACGGGTCTTTTAGTCGAGACCAGACCCAGGCGGTTGCTGATTCTATGCACATGTGTATCAACAGCAATGCCAAGTTTACCAAATCCCATTGTGACAACAATATTTGCAGTCTTTCTTCCAACGCCTTTCAGCTTCATCAGTTCATCGATTGTGTCTGGAACTTCCGAGTCATAACTTTCGATCAGATCCAGGCATATCTGCTTTATCCGTTCGGCTTTTGTTTTATAGAAGCCGACCGGATAGATTGCTCTTTCTATCTCTTCAGTTCCTAACCTCGACATATCCTCAGGTGTTTCTGCCAGCGCAAACAATCTTTTAGATGCTACTATCGTCACCTCATCTTTTGTTCTGAGGCTGAGCAGACATGATATCAGGACATGAAAAGGGTCTCTACTTCTCTCTGAAACCTCTGTAATTGCCGACTTCTTTGATCTGTGCTCCTCGTCAAGAAGTTCAACGATCGCATCGATATCCATCTTCATCGGGCAAGCTCCCTTGCTTTCTGTAAATTCCCGATGTCGTCTCTTCGCTCATCAACCGGTGTTTCCAGAATCAGTGGTAGCTTTCTTATGAGGTCGTGACCCAGTATAACCTCAAATCCCGCTTCACCAATAAAACCCATCCCTATGTGCTCGTGACGATCCAATCTGGAGTTTAAATCACCCTTGGAATCATTCAGATGTATCATTTTTAGGCGTTCTAATCCGATTGCATCGTCCATCTCCTCAAGGGTTTCATTCAAACCATCAACTGTCCTGATCTCATAACCGGCGGCAAATGCGTGACAAGTGTCAAAACATAAACCGACCCTCTCGTCTTGCTCAATGCTCTCCATGATATGGCCAATATCTTCAAATGTGCTTCCCATGCTGTTCTTTGTTCCCGCCGTATTCTCCAGAAGTAGCATGACATCATTTTGCACCTTTGAGAATGCACTATTTATAGCGCCTATTATGCGTGAAAAACCCGCTTTTTTCCCCTCCCCCAGGTGGCTACCGAGGTGTGTCACAAGAAGAGGTATTCTAAGTGCCTCACAACGCTCAAGTTCAGAGATTAATGATTCCAGTGAACGCTCGTATACATCCTCTTTGGGTGAAGCAAGATTCGGAAGGTATGGCATGTGATCGATAGGTGGGTCTATTCCGGAAGCTTCAAGTTTTTTTGTGAAATTTTCGATATCCTCTGGACTCAGTTCTTTGAACTTCCAGCCTCTCGGGTTCTTTGAAAATATCTGAAATGTGTCACACTTCCTTTCCATTGCCCGATCTACGGCTTTATCTATTGAGCCTGCAATCGAGACATGCACACCAAGCTTCACATGGACCAAGGAACTCACTTCATCAGTTCCCATCTGCCAGCTACGTTCCAATTGGAAGTGGCGGATTTTGGTAGATCAGAAGATCTATCACTTTCCAGATACATCGACATAACTGCAGATATGGCTCCAATATCCTCTGAAGAAGTTCCGATATCTTTTGACGCATCATTTGGCACGCTGTGAGCATTTGAATTGTTCCTGCCATTGACAAAGATTGAAGCAAATTCAACCAATTTGCTTTTATCAGCTTCCGTCACCTTTGCTACATCTCTTAGTACATCGTATTCTTCTATGAACTCTGTGCTTAGATCACCATTCTGGAAGTGCTCGTTATTCACTACTGCTTCATGGAACGGTATATTCGTATCCACCCCTATGATGATATATTCATACAGGGCCCTCTTTAATCTATTTATCGCCTCGCTCCTGTTTCTTCCAGATACAACGAGTTTTGATACCATTGAATCGTAAAATGGCGGGATAACGTAACCCATCTGTAGACCACTATCGACCCTTATACCTATCCCTCCCGGGGATCGGTAGTATTCTATCTTTCCTGAAGATGGCAAAAAGGTCAAAGGATTTTCAGCATTTATCCTGCATTCAATAGCGCAACCACCAATCTTGATGTCTTTCTGCGTGAAACTTATCTCCTCTCCTGATGCAATCTTCAACTGCTCTTTAACTATATCGACACCAGTTACCATCTCCGTGATTGTATGCTCCACTTGCAACCTGGAATTTATCTCAAGGAAGTAAAAGATCCCATCGGAATATATGAATTCAAATGTACCGGCGCTGATGTATCCGGCTTTTTTTGCTGCTTTAACTACAAGTCCACCTATCTTCCTCCTCATTTCGGCTGTCATAAACGGGGATGGGGCTTCTTCAATAAGCTTCTGATGTCTTCTCTGTATGGAACATTCCCTCTCACCCAGGTGGATTACATTCCCCTTCGTATCAGCAAGTATCTGAAATTCTATATGTCGTGGTCTTTCCAGATATTTTTCGATAAATACTCCTGGATCTCCAGAAGTTGATTTTGCAATTGCTCTACTGTACTCAATTGCCTCGGCCAGATCTTTCCTCTTGCGAGCTACGCGCATTCCTTTACCGCCACCGCCGGTACATGGTTTTACCACCACCGGATAGCCTATGTTCTCTGATACTTCTATCGCTTCGTCAAGATCTTCAATGTTCTTTTCGCTCCCAGGAATGGTCGAGATTCCTACTTCCTTCACTATATCACGAGATGCAATCTTATTACCAGCTTTTTCGATGACATCGCTTGTGGGACCAATGAACTGTATCCCCCTCTCCTCACAGGCAAGCGCAAATTTTGGATTCTCTGCAAGGAAACCATAACCAGGATGTACTCCATCGGCTTTTGCCTTCTCAGCGATTGTCAGTATCTTATCTATATCAAGATAACTTTGACCCGGTATGGGGGGACCGATGCAGTATGCTTCATTCGTATATTTGGCAAATAAGGCATTTTTATCTGCTTCTGAGTAAATGGCAACTGTTTTTACGCCAAGTTCTCTGCAAGCACGCATTATTCTGACTGCTATCTCTCCCCTATTTGCTATTAGAACTTTATTGAACATCTTTTCCCTATCCTGTCAGGCCTATCACCACAACCAATCCTCACTAGCTCTTTTTTACCTTTAATAGAACAGTACCAGCGTTAACTGCTTCACTCTCTGATACGTAGACCTCCTCAACAACACCCAACACTTCCGATATTATCTCATTCTCCATCTTCATTGCTTCCAAGATTACAAGGACGTCTCCTTCTTTTACTTTGTCTCCTTCCTTTACATTGATTTTTAGAACCGTGCCCTGCATCGGAGAGGTTATCGTCCCATATACCTCTCCCTTCTTTTCCTTCATCTTACGTGATGAAGTTTCAGATTCTTCCGGGGGCTTATCAACCTCCCGCTTGATCTCACGAATAACAGATCTATCAGAGATCTCCTCTACCTTAACCTCATGAACCTTACCGTCTATCTCAACTCTAAATCTCCTTATACGTCCATTAGGAGTCAATCCCTCTCACCATTCCAGATTACTATGCCCCTTTTGCATTTATACTTATCTCTTTTCCATCTGGTTTAATCAGCTTCTCCAGGAGAAACTCGTAATATTCTCCACCAAAAATATTAAACTCGCTCACGATCTGAGGTGGCAGATAGAATCGGCCATCCCTCTGAGAAACCTCGCATTTTACTCTCTTTTCCACGTCTATCATGGTATTCCCGTCTGAATCCAGCACTCTTTTGAAAAGGACCTCTATTTTATCTCCCCTCTCTATTCCAAACTCTTTCTTACTGTTGAAAGGTACATCAAAATAGAGATTTGGCGTAAAATTTCTTGATCGTTTAACAATTTTTTCAGGCATTTTTTCACCCTAAACTTCAAAGCAATCTTAAAAAGGTATTTATTTCAGATATTAATAAATGCTCTGTTTCTGATTTCACGCCATTCACAGCCAGTAATGCTTGCTTGAATGGTGTAACAAGTTTATGACCCACCCAACATACTACTTTGAGGGTAGAAAAAGCATTATCTATTCAAATTAATACCATATGGGTGATAATCCATGGTCGGTGTTTATAACTCCCTCTGCGAAATAGTGGGCAAAGAATTTACCTCAAACAAACAAGAGGAGACCTATATCTACTCTCGAGATCTTGGCGCAATGGAGCGTCGCAGGGTTGACTATGTTGTGATGCCAAAGAAGGTGGAAGAGGTACAGATGATAGTGAAGTTAGCAAACGAAGAGAAGATTCCGATTGTCCCTATGGGTGGTGGAGTAACGACATCGGGACTAACCATGCCGGTTAAGGGTGGAATCGTGATGGATCTGAAGAGGATGGATAAGATCATAGGGGTGAACGAAAAAAGCAGATATGTCATCATAGAGCCCGGTGTAACCCAGGGTCAATTGAGATCGTATCTTGAGGAGAATCATCCTCTCCTCAGGCACTCCATGCCGGATGCCCCTCCAATAGCAACTGTCACCGCGAATGCATTGGTTCACGGATCAGGACACCTTTCGCAGAGATATGGATTTCATTCGGATATGATAAACGGGATGGAGGTTGTACTCCCGACTGGCGAGATGATAAAGGTGGGTTCCTGCTCTGTCTCTTCTTTCTGGTTTTCAAGGGCACCGCTGCCGGATTTGGCCGGACTCTTCATAGGATGGTATGGCACAACCGGAATTGTCACAAAACTCTCCCTTAGACTCTACCCAAGAGAAGAGAAGAAGGATCTTATGGCGTTCATGACGAAAAACCCCGATTTGATCCCAGGTATCTGGTATAATATCACCCAACTCGAGGTGGCAGAAGATGTTGCTTCGATGTATTATCCGGCTATGTTTAAAGATCTGATCTTCGGTTACGTGTGCGTAACTGGAAACTCGGATGAAGAGATCACATTCAAAAAGAAGAGTATCCAAGAGACTTTCCAGAAGTATAATTCAAGGGACGACTTCAGGTTTACAAAGGTGGTTCCGCTAAAGAAGTTATTCTTAAAAACTCCCCTTGTTCCCATAACACAATTTGCAGATGATAGGAAGGGAGGAGGATTCGAATATGTCGGGCCGATCATGCCTATTGAAAAGTATCCTGAAGCACACAGATTGGGACTTGAAATAGCTTCAAAATACGACCTTCATTTCTCTTCAATGGTTCGGGTAATTGGGAGATCCCACTCCATGATGTTTGGTTTTGCTTATCCGTTCAATAGGGCTAATCCGAACGAGGTTAAACGAGTGGGAGAGGCGATACAAAAGACTAATGAAGCGGTAATCGAGATGGGGGGAGTTCCCTGGAAGGCCGACATTTACGGACAACGAATGATCGTTGATGAGATGGACAAAAATACGCTTAATCTCATTAAAAAGATAAGAAAGGTCCTTGACCCAAATGGGATCATGAACCCCGGAAATCTGGAGGTAGAGTAAGTGAGCCTTGATGATTATGATGATATTGTGCACAGGTGCTTCAGATGTGGCTATTGTAAATTTTCTGATGATTACTCTCTTTTTAACTGCCCCTCCTATCATAAATATCGGCTGGAGACATACTCGCCCGGTGGAAGACTCTGGCTCATTCGTGCTGCAAGAGATAATGAGATCGACTGGACCCATCATCTTTCAGAGATCATGTACTCTTGCTCTGCATGTAATAACTGTGTAGAACGATGTGTGATGGAGATCAGAGATCACCTAACAGACATCATGGTTGAGGCAAAAGAGCATCTGATCGAGCGCAGTCTTGTACCACCGAAGATAAGAGATTTTCTTGAAAGCGTAAGTAAAAATGGAAACCCATGGGGAGAGCTGAGGAGCAGAAGGGATCAATGGCTCTCGGGAACAGAGATAGGGCACTATGACCCGGGTGATGAATTCCTCTTCTATGTCGGGTGTCTGGGATCGTATGATCCGAGATGTCAAGAAGCTGCCAGGGCACTCGGAGAGATATTTTTGAAAGGGGCAGTATCATTTGGAGTTCTGGGAGGTGACGAAAACTGCGATGGGAATGAAGTGAAGATGGTTGGTGAAGCAGGTCTCTTCCAGTTGTTGGCGAAGAAAAATATCCAGATGTTTGAGGAACTGGGAGTGAAAAAGATAGTTACACTCTCGCCGCACTCGTATAATGCCTTAAAGAGATACTATCCAGACTATGGCGGTAGATACGAGGTACTTCATTACACCGAGCTTCTGTTGGATCTTATTTTGGGTGGGAAATTGGAATTTTCCACTGCTTTTGACGCAAAGGTTACATTTCATGACCCCTGCTTTCTTGGCAGGTGGAATAAGATCTACGATCAACCACGGCAGATTTTAGAGAGAATTCCGGGGCTAAAGATGGTGGAGATGAATAGAAATAGGGAAAATTCGGTTTGCTGCGGAGGGGGAGCTGCGAACTTCTACACCGATTTTTTGGGTGGAGAAGACAGTCCGGGCAGTGTCAGAATCAGGGAGGCAGTAGATACGGGATGTGAAATATTGGCAGTAGCTTGCCCTGGATGCATGACGATGCTCGAAGACGCACTCAAGGTAGAGGGGTTGGATGATAAGATTGCCGTAAAAGACATTTCTGAGATTGTGAGGGAGGCTCTTTAGCCTTTCATCTCGCAAAGAGCCATGCGACAAAGCTCGATGAGCATATAATGGCCCAATCCCAGCTCTTTTACCCCGTCTCTCATGCTCATAACACAGACCGGGCAGAGGAAGGCAATGGCCTCAGCTCCAGCATCCTTTGCGTCATTTAGATTTCTCTTACGCACTTCACGGGCCTTTCTCTTATCAACATAAGCAAGGGGTCCCCCGCAGCATAGAGCGTCGATCCCATCGTATTTACGCTTTACCCTCTCGACACCTATCAGCCCAAAAAGTTCATCGAGCATCAAGTCCTTCTCCGGGGTATACCTCGAAGCGCAAGGTCGTTGATAGGCTATATTCAGATTCAGCTTCTCAACTTCATCCTGATGGTCCCTCATAAAATCCCGGAGGTATTCGATGATGTGCACCGGCTCAAAGGGCAGATCAATTCCATACTCCTCTGCTTTGATCGTGAAAGCAGAATAGCAGTCATCATGAAAGAATATGATTTCGTCAGACGAAAATTTTGCGAGGTTATCTACAACGTTCGAAAGATTCTCCCTTAAGGTGCTTTCCATTCCTGTATGGACATAACCAAGGTGACAGTAATAGTCCTTTCCCTTCAGGATCGTCATCCCCTCAAAGAGCTTTCCTTCAAAGAGGTGTGAATTGAGATCTCCAACCACGCACAGAGAGATGACCGGCTTATCTGGATCTCCCTTTATGATTCTTGTGGGTAATCTCTTACCCATATCCATAAATCTGATAGCAGCATCGCTTGTATAAGAAGTTTCAGACTCTTCCTGCATCTGGACGATCAGATCGAATGGGTTGGCATCATGCTTGCAGTACTCGTTGCAGGCAACGCAAGTGATACAATCCTTCAGAATTTCTGCATCATCTCCTTCGATCAAAGCGGCAATCTGTGCCTTGGCTTTCTCCTGGTTGTAATCGATGTACTGACATCTTACAAGGCAGTCGCCACAAAGCTCGCATCTAGATTCATCAAACATCTTCTTTGCCCCTTAAGATATTCTCTTTTATTACC
>JAXHTJ010000110.1:0-7637 GCA_034190245.1 Halobacteriota archaeon
TGGATAGAGTCTTTTAAAAGAGTTATGGTGAGGTTTGAACGCTTGGAGGTATGTTTCATGGCTGTGGTTAATCTGGCATCAATCAAGATGATATTGAGGGTTTTGAAATGAGTTCAATGTTTGAATATGCTAACATGAGCATCGAGTGAGACTTTCTGTTACGTTACGCTCCACAGAGACCCCTCATGCTCGGCGTTATGCACCAACAGATAAATCAACATGAAGTCCGTGATTTAAATGTCAGGTATTGGGCTGCTGAATGAAAAGCCACTTCATGCATCATTGAAGGAGTGGTACGCACGACCGGAAGACCGATCTGAGGTAACGGTTGATGGATTCGTGATTGACATCGTTCGCGATAACCTGCTGCTGGAGATCCAGACCGGCAATTTTTCATCTATCAAGTCGAAGCTTATACATCTGGTAAAAGAACATCGTGTACGGCTGATCTATCCAATAGCCCAGGAAAAGTGGATCGTTAAGCTGGCGAGGGAGGAGAACGGAGGTGGATTAACTCGTCGCAAGTCACCCAAGAGAGGGCGATTTGAGGATCTATTTCGGGAAATGGTGAGCTTCCCACAGTTGCTTGCGAACCCACACTTCTCTCTTGAGGTTTTGTTGATAAAGGAGGAAGAGGTAAGGCGGTACGAAGGGAAGCAAAGATGGCGCAGGAATGGGTGGGCCATCGAGGAGCGTCGATTACTTGAAGTTGTAGGTCGCAAGTTGTTCGAGGATTCGGCGGATTGGCTAGCGCTTCTACCTGGGAATCTTGGAGAGTCATTTACAACGGGAGATCTGGCAGAAGCGATGGGAATCAGGATACAGTTGGCTCAGAAGATGGCCTACTGTCTACGCAAAGCCAGAGTGATCGATTTGATAGGTAAACGAGGGCGTGCCAATCTATATGGAGTTTCAGGTGTCTGACCACGGATGGAGTTATATTGTTATATCTATTAAATGATACCTATATAATCCGTAATTTAGTGGATTTGTCCTTGACAGTCAGGTATATCCAGTGAATTGATTGTTAGGCGGGAGAAAGATGAGAATCAAACAGGCAGAAACGACTGATGAAATTGATAAGGTGCGTCAACTCTTCCGAGAGTACGAGGCTTACCTGGGTGTCAATCTCTGTTTCCAGAATTTTGAGGAGGAGCTTGCATCTTTACCTGGTAAATACGCACCTCCAGGTGGTGCTCTTCTCATAGGCCTTGATGGGGAAAGAACAGTCGGATGTGTGGCGATAAGAAAACTTGACGATGGTATCTGCGAGATGAAACGCCTATTCGTCAGACCGGAAGCAAGAGGCACTGGCTTGGGCAGACAGCTCGCACAGGAGATCATAATTGTGGCGCAGCAATTAGGATACTCTTTGATGCGACTTGATACACTTGATAGACTATCGGAAGCCATGCTTCTCTACGAAAACTTTGGTTTTAGAAGGATTAAATCGTACTATGAGAATCCACTTCCCGGTGTCGTATTCCTGGAGCTGGAACTGAATAAGAAAATGAACGGCCAACAAGAAGCTGTACTGGATGAATGATACCAATTATGCTTCATTGGCAAAATTAGATTTTGATGAATGTAGCGTAAACATGTACAATATATTTATATCGGTACATCTCACATATATATACTAAAAATGTTCTTACCACGACTTTTATCCTGGAATGTGACGTACGAGTGTAACCTTAGCTGCGACCACTGCTACATAGATGCTGTCGGTGTCGGTGAGGCACCAAAGACCGAGCTTACCACCGAAGAAGGGAAGAGACTTCTGGACCAGATAGCCGAGTTGTCGAAGACTGTAGTTGTCCTGAGTGGTGGAGAGCCGCTTCTAAGAAAGGATATCTATGAGCTTGCAGAGCACGGCACTGAAAATGGACTCAGAATGGTAATGGGGACTAATGGAATCTTGATTGATGATGAGGTTGCAGTTAAACTGAAAGATGTGGGTGTTATGAGGGTCGGTATAAGCATCGACTCGATATACCACGATATACATGACGAGTTCAGGGGCGAGAAAGGTGCCTTACAGAAGGCCATTGATGGAGCAAAATCGTGTGCAAAGGCCGGATTAAGCTTCCAGATACATTCAACCGTTATCACTGCAAATTATGATGATATTGCGAAGCAGATAGAATTTGCGATTGATCTGGGTGCCGATGCTTTTCATGTGTTCTTCCTCGTTCCCACTGGAAGGGCAAAGGACCTCGTCGATATAACACCTCAGCAGTACGAGAAGGCCCTGCGCCAGATTGTTGAAAATATGAAGGATTATCCGATAGAGGTGAGGCCGGTATGCGCTCCTCAGTTCATGAGAATCGCATCGAAGAAAGGCATTCTTACTGACATGAAGCACTTCACAAGAGGCTGTCTTGCTGGAACGAACTACTGCAGGATAAAACCTGATGGAGATGTGAATCCGTGTCCATACCTTCCGATTTATATCGGGAATGTGAAGGAAGAATCATTTGCTGATATCTGGAATAACTCAGAGATATTCAAGAAGCTGAGGGATTTTAATAACCTCAAGGAAAAATGCGGTATCTGTGAATTTAAGGATATATGCGGTGGATGCAGGGCAAGAGCGTACGCATACACCGATGATTATCTGAAAGAAGAGCCATGGTGCGTCTATGAGCCGTAAAATTTTCATAAGAGTTTACCATTCATCAAGCCTGACCTGCCTTGTTCCAAGCAGTTCGGCCTTATCATATCCGAAGTGCATGAGTATCCTGTGAGAAGCAGGAATTATCTGGTGGTGGATATAGTAGTCGAAATCAAGCTCATGGTCTCTGGCAAGCTCGGCAGGGTATGCACGACCACTGACACTCGCAGAGCCTTTAAGTATCACATACGGCACCTTTGAACCCACATCATAGGTTATACCATGTGCCATCCCCCTCTTCGCTGCAACTACATGAGCCTGCTGCGTTTCATAAGATGTTATCTTCTTTGTCAGTGTCTTATAGATTACCAACTTTTCGAAAGGAATTTCGCCCTTCTTAATATTTTGAACCGTCTCACTTACGAGAAAGATAGCTTTTTTGAGATCTCTTTCTTTTAGGATCAACTCAATGACCTTCAATTGGATCTCCTTTGCAAGTTCACACCAGTCACCCCTCCTGACTTCAAGACCCTTTATCACGATTTCTCCATCAGATGTTAATCCGGCATATCTCTTCTTCATCCCTGTAAAGAAGATTGCGTCGTAAAATTCCTCTATCTCAAGTTCGAGTGGTATTTCTTCAGAGATCGCAAGAGCAAGTCTGTTCACCTCTTCGATCAGGGATGATCGGTCCTCGCCCGATTTTACGAAGATGCTATCAGTGTCCCCATATAGGACCTCGAGGCCAAAATCATTTGCTTTCCGGGCCGCCATCTTTATAAAATACCTACCCCAGGCAGTGGTTGCCTCCGCACACTCCTTTTTATACCATCTTGCAGCACCCCACCCCGTATATCCATAAAATGAGTTTGTCAGGATCTTTAACCCTTGCTGTTTTATATCAAGGAGCAGATAATCTTCATCTTTTATACCTGCTTTATACATACCTCTTTTTAGCTCACTACGCCTATCGATGAGACCGTATATGATCTTCTTAAAGAAGCCATCGGGCTCCTTTAAAAATTTATAACCAACCTCAGGAGCTACATAAAATTCACCCTCTCCATAAGCGATGGTCTCCGGTGAGATGTTGAATGCAGTCATGATGGATGGATACATCGAAGAGAAATCGAGGCAATAAACATTCTCGTGAAGCCCCTTAACAGGCTCAAGGACAAGTCCCCCTGTATATGATTCTTTCTTCCAGCCCCTGGGTGGAACCAGCTCATTGCTCTTGAAAGCTTCCGCAATCAGGTATGATTCGACCATCCTACCTCTTCCCATCTTTGATATCTCGTCGAGTGGGTAACGTATCGTCCTTGTGAGCTCATACTGGATTGGGAGTAGCTTTTCGGCTATACCTAGTGTGCTTATTACGTCAGCCCTCGAGTAGTCATATAGTAGATCTCTACTCTTTCTATCATCCCAGTATTCGCTTATCTGAAGATGGGTCAGTTCGACTCTATCCGCCTTCTTCAACACACCAAGGTATTCGGCCACATTCTCAAGTTTCTTGACTTTTACATCACCCAGATCCCTAAAAACGGTCTTATAGATGTCTATGTTGATACGTCCTGAGATCTTCACGTTTGGTGTTCCCGAACGCCCGAATTTAGGCTTCCCACCATCCTTTCCAATTTTTAGGTTGATGCCCAGCTTCTTTGCCCTCTCAGATATGTATGGCCAGTCAAAGGCATCTGAGTTGTACCCAACCAGAATATGCGGATCGAACTTCTGCAAGAACTCTAAGAATTCCTCAATGACCTCATCATCACCATCCTTTTCCATCACAAATAACTTTGTATCACCCTGACTTGTAGCAACGGATATGATTATTATCGGGTTTCTTTCAGGGGACGGCATTTTATGTTTACTGGCCATTTCGCAGTCGAAAGCCATGATCCTTAAGGGTGGATACTTGTCCATCTGTTTATGCTGAACAGACCTTGCGATCATACCCTTTGAATATTCCAGGTGGATCTCATCCCCTTCTGATCTGATTCCATCCAAAGGCACCAAACCTTTATCGATTAAATACCTGATGCCAAATAGAATGTCTGCCTCCCGCACATCCATACCAAGATCCTTCACAGATTCCCTAAGCGAGGGCACATGCTGAGGATTTTCAGAGACAATCTTGAAGACCTTGACAGGATTTCCCAGATCATTCCTCTTAACGATCTCCACTCTCTTTGGTCTATAGCCCCTGGAAGTTTCAATTCTTGATAGTTCACTTTTCTTCTCTTTTAGATCTTCTTTATCCGCTATCGCATAGAAGTACGGCTCGAAATCCGGATCCAATATGACAAAATATTCGCCTTTTTCATCAACGCAGAAGAGCCTTATTACCGCTTCTCCCTTCTCCAGGATGTAATCCACGTCGAGCAGAAATCCTTCAAAGATCATTGTGAATTAATTGGGCTTGTGGTAAAAAGAGTTTTTTATGGGTAGATGGATTATCACTACTTAGCCTACTTTATCAGTTCATAACGTATCCAGTCGCGGCTCTTTTTCTTGGCAGACCACCCTGCTTTTTCGAATGCTTTTCTTGATGATGTGTTGGCCTCCTTGATCCATGCTTTAATCCTTTTCACCTTTAGATCACTCGAGATTCTCTTGATGAGCAATGTTGCCATCCCTCTGTTCCTGTATTCCGGGTAGACCGCCACATGCATCACCTGTGCACCAAAAGCTAATTGGGGGTCCAATGGCGGTTCGTTCACAGTTCCCTTTATAAAACTTAGCATATCCCCCGTTATAGCCATCCTCTTCAATACTCTTTCGTGTTTCGAGGTAGCCAGCATATGGCCAGCCAGGTTATTATCAATCTCCGCCACTAAAGTATGCTGGGGTTCTATCTTGAAAGAAGCTTTAACGTATCTGTCAAAAGGTTTATGGTACAAGTTACTGCCTTCGTTATTCTCGGAAATAACTTCCAACTCAAAATATTTAGCAGGCCTTATTTCGATCTCTGAGCTTTCAATCATATCAGATCATCCATCTTCACATCAAGTTGTCTGAGAAGGCGTCTCATCTTTCCATTTGCAAAAACCCTTATGACGTCAGACTTCATAAGCCAATTGACTGCTTCTATACCTATTATCAACCGGCGAGTTCGGTTGAGCATTCCCTCTTTGATGTCATAGCCTAGGGCGGATATTATTGGATTGTATCCCTGTTTTTTGATATCAAGGTATGCAAGTAGCATACCCATTTGGCAGTTGGTAACTATTGGACTTGCCTTTCTCTTACGTATCAATCCGATCTCTTCAACTTTTTTGGTAACATCTCCAATCCCCGAATAATCGATAACATGGTAAGGAAGCAGGACGCGAGGGAAGTTGCTCTTCTCAGTGTATATGTTAGGATCCCAGAAATACTTTCTATCTTCCTCATCAAACGGCTCGTTGTAAAGCTCCTTTGGCACCCAACCTTGCTCGCAGATCTCCTTTCGAGGGATTTCGTAGAAATAGTGCTCGATCTGGTCAGGCGAGTAACCAAGCGCTACAAGTGGAATACCTCTTCTGTAGGCTTCTTGCAATCCAATGCTATGAACTGCCTCGCAACATGCGCGGCAGACAGTACTCAGATAGCCAACCTCCTCGTATTTTTCTTTTACAAAATTGGGATGGGTGAGATAATAACGATATAGCTTCTTGAAGAAACCAGCCCTTGGAGTAATAACGATATGATCAATATCAAGATATTCAGCCGTCTTCTGACAATTTGGTATGGCTAGTTTGCTCAATAAACCTGTATCAACTGTTAGGGAAAGAATCTTCAATTCATATCGCTCCTTCAAAAGATAAGCTAGATAGGCGCTGTCTTTTCCTCCACTAAGGAGAACCAGGCAATCATATTCACCCTGACCTTTGCATTCACTGACGGCTCTTTCAAAGTCCTCTCTCAGTTCGTTCTTTCTCGCCATCAACTCACGTACTTCTGGGTCACCTGAAACGCCAAAGTGTTGCTCTCCAAGGCAATAACCGCACACACCTTCACTATTGAAACTGATGTCCGGATATTTTTCTGGCATTACACACCTTGTACATCTTTTGGTAAACAATCTTCTTCTTTCCATCATCTCTTCCTCCTTAAACTTACTTTTCCCTACCCATATATGGCAAGGATAGTCTCTCCTGCTTTAACATGCTCTCCTTCCCTCACTTTTATCTCAATATTCTCAAGATCCGGAAAGATGGTGTCAACCTGTGAACCCATCTTAATAATCCCTATCCTCTGGCCCTTTTCAAGCACGTCTCCTTCTTTCACCCAGTCCTCGATCTTATTGATATATGAGTCAGCGATCTGAACAACATATAAGGGAAAATCGCCTTTGATACGAACTGTATTTCTCTCATTTAGAGGGATGTGTCGAGTGCCTGTATAAAGCGGTTTTATCCCCAGGATCTTATTTAAAGTGGCTCTCCCCATGCTTACGTTTTTACTGCTGAAATATGACATCTGCTCAACCTTGCCGGATATGGGTGCTCTGTTAACATGAACATCCCAAGGCGTCATGAAGATCCCTACAATGTATCCATTTTTAACATTATCATCTGAATTGGTCTTCATAATCTCTTTCAATTCAATCTCCTTTCCATTCTTTATGGCAATAGGAACCTTACCGTCCTCAATCTTTCTTATGTACATTATTGTACCGTCTGCCGGTGCCACGATGTTATTTCCGTTGGGGGGAGTCCTATCAGGGTCTCTGAAGAAATAGAAGTATCTCCAGTAAGTAGTGGAGATTATCGTCAATATGGCAAGTATTATCAGAATCTCAAACAACATAATAGGTATTATACCTTGCATATAGCTAAAAATTTACCAATCATGCTGTTACCTCACCAGAGACCGAACCACGGTATGAGAACCTGCTGATGATCTGGGAATGTCTTTTACCTCTTCGATTGATATGGTTATGCCTTCTCCCAGAAGCTCTTCGAGGTTCTTCATGATCATATTCCAAGACGTTTTTCCCTTCTTGAAGGGTGAAGGGGCCTTTCTATCCTGGCTGCTT
>JAXHTJ010000111.1:0-7599 GCA_034190245.1 Halobacteriota archaeon
GGATACTGTCGAGAAGTTCTTTCTGACCTTGAAGAGCATTGTTGAACTTCGCCCAATCTATGTCTACACAGAGCAGCATGTCAAAGCCCATGTATTCATATGCACACTTGCAGTAACGATGTTCTCTCTGCTAAGAAAGATACTCAAAGAGGCAGGGGAAGATATGACATCAATGGGGGCACTGGACATACTCGACAGCATAAAGCGTGTGGAATTCAGCCTGAGAGATGGACAGGAGATGATAGTCAGAACCACACAATTTACAGACCAGCAGAAGGAGATTATATCGATAATTGGTGTTGCTCCGGTCGGAGTTTAAATAGTATTGAAGATGGGATTTAACTAATTTTTAATGTATGTGGTCTATAAAACCCATAATGTCAGGTATTAAATTTATGGGAGTTTGGGTTGTGTTGGACCGTGCAGCAAGATATAATCGTATTGATATGGCTATAGAAGAACTTCAAAAGTAGAGATTGTATTCTTTAACCTTCCTTAAAATATTTCATGGATTTATCATATACCTCGATCTCAAATTCACTGAATGTGGGTTCTTTGCTCCTTTCTACGTTTATCTCATCAAGATGTATCTCAATAGATACTATTTCTTCCTCATTTCCGCATTCATGGGTTATCTCACCGGAAGGAGAGATGACAATGCTTCTACCCAGATATTTCTCATTTCCAATCTGACCACACCGATTCACACCAACCACAAATAGTTGATTATCGATGGCTCGTGCTTGCATCCTTGCGTTCCATAGATAATCTGCTTCTTCCGGGCTGCTCGCCGGTGCAAATATAATGGATGCGCCTTTGAGTGCGATAATTCTTGTAAGCTCTGGAAAAGCAATCTCAAAACAGACAAGCACGCCAAAGATAACGTCATCATACTCGAATACCGGAAATTCCTTACCAGCTTGTACGAATGGATCCTCCATCGGATGTATGACAACTCTTCTATATGATCCGATTAACTCGTTATTATGCATCACATAGGTGGTGTTGTAAAATCTGTTTCTCATTAAAGGATGTTTCTCAACAAGCGGAAGTATTACTGTTTTTCCTGTCTTTTTAACCTCCTCCTTTATATGCTCGGCTTGATCACCAACTTTATTCAGATACTGGAGTGTCTCAACACCACTTCTGCCGATTGCAAAACATTCTGGAAAACAGGTTATTCCATCAAGTCCATTAAGCACTTCTTTTATCCTGTCTACATCTATTGGGTCATATTCTATTTGCGCAATATTTATCCTCATACTACTCTCCGGGGCAATTATTGACCCTCGTCACTTCATCAAGGTATGCCCACATCTCATCGGTCCCATAGTCTTCATCAAGATATCTATAGTTGGAGCCCTTATCTTCGAGTCTAACCTCTTGGACCTCTTCGCCTTCAAAATGTTCCTCGGCTATCTTTTTAACAATATCGTGTATGCCACATCCGGACTGTGCCGCATCTTTGTCTCTATAGGATATATAATCCGGCACTCCCAGAAGAGAGGCGACTTCTCTGTGAACCCATTTTCTCATCGAATCACCACCATCCTTTATCTTGAGTTTTGGGGATATCCTCATGGCACATCTTACAAGATTTCTGTCGAGATATGGAACCCTCATCTCAACGGAGTGCGCCATTGTAACTTTGTCCTCACGTTCAAGTGTATCCTCGTAAAGTAAACTAATATCTTCCCATAATTTATTATGCAGTTTAATAAAGCCACTTTCTTTTACAACATCTTTGTACCACCAGTAACCAGCAAAAAGCTCATCTGCACCCTGACCGGTGAACATAACCTTTATCCCATCCTCAGAAGCAGCCTTTGCTGCAAGATACATAGGAACTGCAACCTCCACTTGTAGCAATCCGTTCATCTCTATTGACTCGATAATATCTGGAATTATTGCCTCAACCTTTTCTTCGTCAATATATATAATAGTTAAATCCAGCCCCAGATCTCTGGCAACCCTTTCAGCGTTCTTCACATCTGCAGAATCTCTACCACCCACACAGTAACATTTTATATTCCATTCGAAATCAGAAATAAGTTTTGCGATAAGTACCGAATCCACGCCTCCAGAAAACATCATTCCAATCTTGTCTACGCTCAAACCCTCAAGCATACGCCCGACTACATCGGCCAAAGTATCTTTGTACAGGCTCACAGCTTCGTCATGATCATTAATATCAATCTGTGGCCGCTCTATTTGTACACCACGTTCTATCGATATACCCTCTTCATTTGCATGGAGTATATACCCCGGATCTATTCTCTTGAGATCGTCTCCCAAATCTGCAAGCCCCTTCTTCTCAGAACAGAAATATACTGCTCCATCCCGTTCTGAATAATAGACTGGTTTTATACCAATAGGGTCCCTTGCGATTACGACTTCATCACCATCTGTTACTGCAAAAGCATACATCCCATTTAGAAGCTTAACAACAGACTTTACAGCTCCTAACAGATCGCCATCATATGCCTCTTCAATAAGGTGTAAGAGTGTCTCACTATCATTATCTTCATCTTCGATTACATGCTCATTACTGAGCAACGCCTTTAATTCTTGACAGTTATAAATCTCGCCATTGTGCACCAGTGATAGAGATCCATCACAGGATCGGAAAGGTTGTATTGCATCATCACCTCCAACGATGCTCAACCTCAAATGTCCAAGACATGTCTTAGCTTTTTTATCAATATTCAGATCCTCAACTTTGCTTCCTCTTAGAATCTTCCCATCTGCATACAGTCCGCATGCATCTGGTCCCCTATGCTCCGTTCGCTGGAGCATGTCAACAACTACGCCTGTTGGCCTCTCTTTTTCAGAGAAATAGCCACATATCGAACACATTGTAAATCAAATGTAACATATGATTTCATAGTTATATAAAGGTTTACATGGGGTCGAGATCACATAAAACGATAATTCAATACATAACCTTTTTAAGTATTCTGGCTAAGCATATCAATCTTACGCCTAAGAAAAGTTACTTGGTCATATAAACCAAACCACTATTTGTAATTTGATCGAGGGGAGATGAAATTGTGACTGGCTTTGATGTGATCATCATCGTTTCTTCCACGCAAGAACAGGCTAATTTCTGGTATGATAGACTGAGATCATCTGAGTTGATAGGGGACCAGACGAAGATCTATTCGATATTTGAGGATTGGGAAGGGGGCGCCGGGCAGCTCCTTGGAACGCTGAATGCCTGGAATGAGGTGAGTAAGAAGGCAAATCTTGACACCATTATCAAGAATGGTGGTTCTATTGCCATCTATCACACTGCAGGGAAGGGAACAAGAATTGCACCTCTTGGGCTAACAGAGATCGATAAAGGCGCTGTGAGACTGCCAAGGTTGGTTGATTATTCCGGTAATCGGGAAGCTATTACACTGCTTGAAGCGGTGATAGATCAGACATCCATATTTTCCGAAACAAGGAAAAGGAGGATCTGTGTATTCTGGGGTGATGGGTTATTTGTGCCATCCAAGGATGTTGGGTTCGAAGGAGATTATCATGTGGAATTGTTCGGCATAAGAGAGGAGGCCCCGGAAGAAAAAAAGGATTGGGATGCAAAATGGAAGAGCTATGGACTGATCATACCAGGAGATGAAGGATCGATTCAGAGGGAGAAACAATCGTGGGAAGATTATAACAGGTTGCTTGAGAAAGGTTTAATCAAACGATCAGAAGATGGTAATATAATCCTTGGAAAGAGCATGGGTTGCTTCTCTGTTTCATATACATTCTTCAAAGAGCTGCTGAGTGAGTATGAAAAAGAGCTCTCTGAAAAGATCCAAAAGCTGGATACTGATCCCCATCTATGGATGCCCCTAACGTCTTTTAGGGAGGATTTCGAGGATAAAGAGCTGTGGGATAGGGTGAACAAGTTCAAAGACAAAATCCCAAATATAGATTTTTTATTTGCAGATAAAGACCTCGGTAAAGATACCTACTGGTGGGACTTTGGTCAACTACAACTATATCACTCGAATTTACTGAAACTGTTAGAAGACTCAGACGAAGGAGATGTGATGAGGGGTCTTTTTGAAGTGGGAGGGAATTTTTTAAGAGATGCGAAATCCGAGGATCTTGAGGTCAAAGATTCCATAATACTGAATTCCGAGATTGAGGGAAGGGTTGAAAGATGTATAATCGTCAATTCAAAATCTCGGTCCTTAGACGCTGAAGACAGTGTGTTTATAGATAGCCAGATAAACAGAGCTCTCGCCAACAGGGGGGTAATCTACAACTGTATAGAACCGGGTGATTTAAGGCTAAATGAAGAAACAGTTACCGACCTGTTCCATCCGAAGAAGGGAAGGATCAGGATGAGAACACGGCAGGGGAGGGATGGAAAGAAGGATTGGGACCATCGGATAACTCCGAATTACTACACCTATGCAGAAGCAGGATCGCTTATGAAGGATCAGGAATCGGGAGATATTGAGGCTGAACGCTTGCGGTGGGAGTACTACTTTGAGTTAGGTCTCGGTGAAGAGTTCGGATCGCTCAAGAATGGTTTCATCAAACCGATGCCAAATCTGGTTGAGAAGAGCTGGGGTGGTAGCCGGATTGAAGAGTTAAAAGGAATTGATCCCTGTGGAAAGAGGATTGGAGAGTCTTGGGAATGTTCTACTCACCCAAACAATCCATCGATGCTGCTGAAGATGAAAGGGATTAAGGTGCCTTTGATTCACCTGTTGAACTACGCATCTGAGGATATTCTGGGTGAGGGGGTTGCATCTGAGTTCAGGGGAGAGCTGCCGATACTTTTGAAGTTCCTGGATGCAGGAGAAGATCTCTCCTTGCAGGTTCACCCATCAGATGAGTGGGCAGAGAAGCTTGGAGAAGCTGATTCCGGGAAGAATGAGGCCTGGTTTATCCTTGATTGTGAACCTGGTTCCAAGCTCTATATCGGTTTTAAGGAGGGTGTTGAAGATCCGGGATCGATCGGTGTGGATAAGCTGAATTGTACAAAGGTAAGGCCGGGAGATGTATTTAACATACCAGCCGGAACCATTCATGCAATCGGTAATGGCATTCTCTTACTCGAGATTCAGCAGTCATCAGACCTGACCTACAGGGTTTGGGACTGGGATAGAGAGCCAAGGAGGCAACTGCACATAGAAAAAGCCAAGAAGGCTTTAAGCTTTGAACCCTCCAAAATAGAGGATTTTAAACAGACGCCAGAACAGATATCTCCCAATGAAACTATTCTCATAGCCACCCCATACTTCACTCTCAGTTCTCTGAAGCTGGAAGAAGGTACCAGTGTTGAAGAACAGACAGGTGGAGCCTTTAAAATTCTAATATGTACCTGCGGGGAGGTGAAACTCAATTCTGAAGAGAATCAAGATTCTCTTCGCAAAGGCGAGTCTTTTCTTGTGCCCGCATCAATTGCATCATACCAGATTACGGCTTTAGAAGGGGCGAAGGTTCTAAAAGCCTGCCCTTCAAAGAAGTAGTTTCTTCATTTGATGAGGTTCTTTGGATAGATCTCGCTTCTCTTCAGGGATTGAATTACGCTTCTCAAGCACTCCCTTTTAATGACAATGACATTTGGGGATGGTTGGTCCAAGATATAAGGCTCAATTCTTCTCTCAACCTCTTTTGCATGTATCGGATCATCTATCTCCAGAAAGACTTCATCATGCATCTTCATCAGGTCACGTACATCATCTTCTTTTTCGATTATAATCGTGGAGGGTGTGACTTCTTTTATAACCTGGGGTCCGATTCTACGCTTGATCTCATATGTTAACTCTTCATCTGCCTCAAAGAACGTCCCCCTTCTAATTTTGACGCCACCGTACTTTCCGCCCCAATCTTTCAGTGTGTACAGAATATTCTGAGGGATCTCATTTTGAGAGTTTGCAGATAGGAAATCAATTATATCATCGATATCCATCCCATGATCAAGGGCATTAAGAACTGAATTCTTGGTCAATAGATGGATACCAACCCTATCAGAGCTCTTTATTTCGGTGAACTTGCTGAGGTAAAATAGGGTTTTTTGTGTTGTTTCGGAGAAGACGGTGATCTCAAAATTTGGCTGTATGATAAACTTTTTTCCCATTTTTTCAATATCAAGTTCTTTTATACCGAGGGCATGCGCGCCGATTGGTGTCAGGCTTATAACCGTCTTTTCTCCAACACCATGCCCAATGTTAATGACACCTATCAATGCAAGTTGTCCAAGAAAATGTTTAACCTTGGATTTGTTAAACCTTCTCCAAACCTCGAATCTCCTTTCCAGGAATAGATCGCTCTTCAAATTTTTATAGAAGAGAGCAAAATCGTACCACACGTCTACTTCAAGCCTCTTTAGACCATTTACAACAATTATCCCGTTTGCATTATATTTTTTCAATATGAATTCAAAAATATCCTTTGTTTTATCCTCGGTTTCCTTTGAGATGAATTCTTCTGTTTTTTTGGTGGTTTTTAAAAGATACGCATCCTCTATAGAATCATATTCCTTCTTAACAAGACCCAGATCATTGCATAATTCCTGGATGAATGTAAGTCTTTCGTCATCTATTCCCAGCTTATCCAAATATCTTTTTGGGACATGCTGCAGACTCTTTGTTAAAGTAGGACTCTCTTTATAGAGGAAATGGATGTATGAGAAGATGTCATCCAGAATGTTCTTCTCTTTTCGATCATTCTTAACCTCGCCCTCAAATTCCATCTCTTCGGAGCTTTCCGAGAATGCATATATAATTCCATCTCTCAATTCCCTTGGCACCACAAAAACCGTTGGCCCATGCGTTACATACTTTTTAGTCCTAAATATCAGCGCATTGCCTGCAAGCCCTTTTGGCGTTTGCCAGTGATATGCGGGCAAATTTCCAAGCTCCTCTTCATATATACCAAAATCGTAGAGATCGTTACACTCAATAACCCCATTCTTTATTGCAAAAATTCCCAGAATCTGCTTTTCTCTTGAAGTAAGTTTATCGATAACTTTACGGATTCTCTCCTTGTTCTTCATCTTTTCAGAGAGATCAGCGATATCGCCCTTGTTTAAGCCACCTTTAAACTCTATTCCCCAGAACTTTGCAATCTTCTCCAAATTCCTTTCGTTGAGTTCATCGAAGATGTTCTCAATCGATACATCCGTTCTTCTTATCTTCTCCTGTATACTCAGACCACCTTAGTATCCACGACGATATAATCCTTTATAGCACGAACTGATTCGAATGGCATGAATGCAGATTGTCCCTCTGTTCGAAATCCAACTTTATTGGCTTCAATGTCAAGTTTCACGACCATATCGATAAGATCTCCGGTTCTCAGGTCTATCGTGATGTTGCCTAGCGTACCAATATTACTCCCTTCTACGCTCATCACTTTCTTCTCAATTAACCTGGTTGTAAACACTTTTATCATGCTTACCCCTCTCAATACCCCATCCTACTTTACCATATATACTTCAATTCACCCTATAACTTCACCAAATATATTTACCTATATCCTATATAAGACCTTGCCTCTCTCCCCTGCTCGATTTGATCCTTTATCCGTTCGTAATAGCTTGCCAGACTATCCGTGACACTCGGCTTAACCTTCTTGAGAGCTTCTCTG
>JAXHTJ010000112.1:0-7485 GCA_034190245.1 Halobacteriota archaeon
TTTAACGAATTTCATCCCCTATACCCCTCGATTTTATTGATAGGGTATCGATGTGTATTAATGTTAGTATATCTGGTTGGAAGGGGTTTGGTCATGAGGGGAATGTGACAAAGTCAAGGTATTTCAAATGAAAATGATTATTATTAATTATATATTAAACCAGCGATCTATAACGGACAGGTCATTTCAGTACATCTCGATATTTATAACCTATCTTGGGAAGAATTCACTTTAATTTCATTTATTTTTGATCAGTAGTAACCAGACCAAACAAAGCTATATAAATATACTTTATACTTCAAATTTTCGTAATCTTTCTCCTCTCGAAAGTGAGGACTACGAGTACGGTATAAGAACTTTGTGAGGGTCCATCAATACGTCAGGACCAAAATTTGAGAGCCCTAACGCCGCTACAGCGCCTATTATGCCCAATCTTCCGGTGACCTCGATCACATCTACCCCACTCAAACGGGCAACTTTAAGAGCTTCATCGACTGTAACTTCACCTTCTCTTGCCTTACTTGCGAACCGAGTCAACTCAGGTATGGGCTTAAAACCCACTCTTATCGCCATACCCGTCCTCTCTGATAACGTCTCTTTCTCCAGGTAGGTCACGGCAGTCTTTAGGACCGCATCCAACTTTTCCGATTTAACTCCGAGCTCTATAATGCTTGCTGCATTTCCTGCAGTCTTTTGCTGGATCTTCGGGTTCAAAAAACCCACTTTATGCCCTATCCGCTCTACATACGCAAGAGAGGACAATTTATCAAGAAGCGATAGCGTCAATGCAAAGGTTGCGCCCTCTCCTTCTCTATCTGTGTCATCAACTCCTATGATCACATGCTCCATAGCCTCTGTTAGTATCTCCCCTTCTATGTAATCATCCGGTCTTTTTATCCTGACATCCAGTACTCCATGGGCACTCTGCATCATCTCTGTCAGCGAATATGCGGGCCCTCCAAAGCATTTGAGGCGTTGAGCCACGAGTTCACCCTCAATTCTGACCTCGGTTATCCCCACAGACGCTTTTGGATACCTCCCCACTTCTACCTCTCTCTTGCAGGCAATCGCCCTCTCCCTCAGGATTACTCCGTCCCTCTTCACATCGATGACTGCGCCACCGGACCTACCATGTTCGTATTCACAGAATGCTGCACCACCCTCGCTTCTGCACTCGTGGATTATCTCAACCGTATCTCCATCAACGGTTGTAAATATTCTATTGCATGCGCTTGTTGGCAATCTTCTCATTGTCCTGATATACCTCGCCGGCCTTCGTCCACTGCCCTCTTCAACCAGTTCTATACAACCCTCGCTCTTCAGCCTGTTTATCCAGTCCTGTGCGGTGCTTCTCGGTATCCCGATTGCATCCACCACTTCCTGAATGGTGAAATATCCTTTATCCCGAGTCAACTTTGATGTCAACTCCAGGCAGGACCTCCGTTTTTCAAGGACTTTCGACATCTTCTCACTTGTCAGTAGAATGCGCTTGAAATACCTTTTAATTAACCCTATTTTTGCATTTCTAAGAGCAAATGATATCTTTAGCAAATCGATGGAGAGATTCGAAAGATAGATAACTCAATAGTTGTAAACGGCTTGTTATATGCTGTATTGGGATCCAGTAACCGATTTTGCTATTCTTAGCCTCCTTCTACTCATTGCGACCCTGATCAGGGTAAAATCTGAATTTATACAGAAGCTTTTGATACCGAATGCTTTACTTGCCGGATCCATCGGTCTGGTACTCCGCCTTTTACTTGAGAGGTACCAAGGCGTGACTCTGATAGATACGGATCTTGGCACAGCCTATGTGTATCATCTTCTTAACCTCTCTTTTGCGGCCATCGCCTTAACTGCCCCTATTCGTTTCTGGTCAATACCCAAGATAAAGGGTGCTGCCAGCACTGGCCTTTACATGAGCTTCATGTTGGTCCTTCAAAGTTTTGTTGGCTTTGGAATCGTTCTACTTCTAATAAATACAATCTATCCAGATCTTTTTCCGGGCTTCGGTTTTATGATGGCGTGGGGTTATGCACTTGGTCCCGGACAGGCAGCCTCGATAGGAGGGGGACTTGAATCGGTGGGTTTTGATCAGGGTGCTTCTATAGGGCTGATCTTTGGCGCTATTGGTTTTGCATGGTCATGTCTGGTAGGCGTTCCACTCATACACTGGGGGATCAGAAGAGGAATATCATCATTTGTGAAGAGCCCTGAGGAGATAAAGGGTCTGAGCGGGGTACTAACCAGAGAGGAAAAACGGCAATCTGCTGGAAGATTGACGACATCATCAGAGGCGATAGACACACTTACACTCCAGCTTGCACTCTGTGGTCTGGTCTATCTACTGGCCTATGGATTGGTTTATGGCATGTCGATCTCGGCTGAAATGAGAGGATCTGAATCTCCTGGAGTTGTATGGGGTTTTGTCTTCTTCATCACCGCCCTCATCGGTGTGCAGATAAGGTCTGTAATGGACAGGATGAAGATAGGACACGTAATCGATCCCGGCCTTCAGACCAGAATATCTGGTACATGTGTTGATTATCTGGTCACTGCGGCCATTGTGATAATACCTTTAACAACCGTTATAGAATACGCCGTTCCAATTCTACTCGTTTCGACTGCTGGAGGTATTGTGACACTTTTGACCACGGTATGGCTTGCAAGAAGAATCTGGGACAACTATCAGTTCGAGAGAATGGTACTCTGTTACGGGACATTGACCGGGACGATAGGGACCGGTATGGCCTTACTAAGGGTTGTCGATCCTCGACATAGGTCCCAAGCGGCTATTCACTACGCACTTGGAATGTGGCTTGCGCTTATATTCATGGCTCCAATATTGATCGTTGAAAATCTTACAATTGGCAGGAATTACCTGACCTTGATGATCTTTTTTATATACATATGTATACTCTTCTTTATGTGGAGGTTGCTAAAACTCTGGAATCCTGTGAAGCCATATACATCGTTCTGGCCGGAAGATGAGTGATATGATACCAAAGGTTAGCAATTAAAACCATGCCTCAAACGTCTTCTGTTTCTGTTTAGCTCCTCCTTTCAGCCTTTCTAATGCCTTAAGTACCCGATCTTCTGAAAAGTCGTTCTCGTGGCACAGAAGATCGACGATCTTATCTTTCTCCGGTGATTTCCATCTTACCTCGTAATCGGATGCGACATCGGGGTATAAAAAGATATCCCTTATGATGGGAAAATCCTCTATATCAGTATCAAGCTCAGAGAGTGCCCCCTCAATGTTACCATGCTTCTTTATAAGTTTGAGTGCTCTTTTTGGGCCGATTCCCTTGATGCCCGCGTTGAAATCCGTACCTATAAGGATGGCCATATTCACCAATTGCTCCCTCGTAATACCTAATCTATTTAGATTGGCATTTAGATCGATTAATTCCGGCTTTGAATCGACGTAAACCTTCTTTTTGGGAAGCTTTCTCTTCCCCGTTATCGTAATATTCCTCAAGAGAATCTTTGAGCCGAAGAGCAATGAATCGTAGTCCTGAGAGCCTACATAGTCGGCATCGTCATTAGCAACAAGAAAAGATGCTTGAGCCTCACCGTCAGAAGGAGCTTGAACAACGGGTATGCCCATAAAATCAAGGAGTCGCTTTGAATCTTCAGCTATCTCTTTTGTGATTCTTGAAGTGGCCTGTGCATACTTGAAAGCGTCCTCGCTACCTTCTGTTTTCGCCTCTTCCCACATCTTTTCCGCCGCCTCTTTGACCCGACGTCTCGCCTGTAAAGTACTTTCCTTCATATCAGGCGGTTTCCCATCGAATACAAATATCGGCCTTATTCCCGCTTCAATCAGGTTTGTGACCCTGTAGATCAATCCCGATAGGTGGGAAGTTACACCACCATGCAGATTCATCAATGGCGTGCCATCCGGCTGCCTGATTATGCTGAGGAACTGATAGAGTGTGTTATGCCCGTCAATTGCAATCCTTATTCCAGATAGGTCATTTAGCTTCACTTCTCTTCTCTCAAATAAGACTCCGAGGTCTACACCCATCAATACCACTACCAAACGATACTACTCACATTATTAAGTTAAAATGTAAAAAGTTCAGGGTATCTGAAGATTCTATAGATCAGGGCCATATTTACACCGTACATCTTTGGATACATCTCTCCGAATATATGTCTCAAATCCGATGCTGAAAACTGCGCTTTTGCAAAATGGTACATACTCCTTATCCTGTCTTCTATCTTTGAAGGTACCCTCTCTACCCCATCTACTGTAAAAATTCTTTCACCATTAAACGTCCCATCAGGTGTTAAGAATTCGCAATTATTCATGACGTTCTGGGTCTTGTTATAGTAAATCGCAATGTTTCTATCCTTCTTTGGACAATCGATGAATGAGCTGTATATGCTCCACCATCGTTGGGGCTCATACCACATCCGCATAGTTGTAATAAGTTTCATCCCGTAGCTTGTTGTCAACAGGGTCTCATTTGGTTCTTTCATCTTTTTCAGGCCTTCTCTTAACAGTTTGTCCATAGCAAGCATCTCAAGTTCCAGTAGATCTTTTTCACCTTCCAGGGGTTTGTTTATCTTGCAAAGTCGGGTTGTCAGGTAATTTCCGCATACGTCAGATCCTATATCCTGCTCTATCTTCTCTCGCGGCGTCTTAAGAATGGAGACTTCAATACCTTCAGACATCAAATGCTCGTAGGCAACAAGACCTTCATCATAGATCTCAATCACATCCAGGTCGCTCGACCCCCTGGGATTTCCATAAACCCTCGAGCCATGCAATGCTACACAATCAGGGAGGCTCTGCCTGACACCTTTATATAGCTTCTCAGCTTCGGCAGCGTCAAGTATGTGTTCTATATCGTTTGGGATAAATCTGTTATAGCTAAGCACCTCTTCCATCTAGACCAATTATTTGCAACCTAACGATATTTATACTTTTTTATATAGTTAACTATCAATATATACCAAAATTGAGTATGCAGGAGATGAAAGATTTAATTTAGGAGGAGCTGCAAAAGGATTGTTAATAACCTAATCTTATTTCGCATCTAATCTAAATGGAAGACATGATAACATGAAAGAGAAGAAAGGTAAAGTCTATCTAGTGGGGGCAGGGCCTGGAGATCCAGAGCTTCTGACACTCAAGGCAAAGAGGATGATCTCAGAGGCGGATGTGATACTCTATGATCGGCTGATAAATAAAGAGATACTCAAATACGCCAGAGAAGATGCTGAAATTGTATATGTTGGTAAAGAGTCTGATCATCACGTCTGCACTCAGGACGAGATCAACGATCTGCTCTTAAAGTATGCAAAAGAGGGGAACTTTGTAGCCAGGCTGAAGGGCGGTGATCCTTACCTATTCGGCAGAGGTGGAGAAGAGGGCGAATACCTGGTCAAGAACGGTGTTGAGGTAGGTGTTGTGCCAGGGATAACCTCTGCTATATCCGTTCCTGCTTATGCGGGAATTCCTGTTACACACCGCGATCACACATCGATATTTGTTGCCGTCACAGGGCATGAAGAGCCGGGTAAATCCGAGAATATCGAGTGGGAGAAGCTCGCAGCCTTCAAGAACACGATTGTCGTTTTGATGGGGGTAGCAAACCTTGAGAAGATTACGTCAAAACTTATAGAGGGAGGAAAGGATAAAAAGACTCCTATAGCGCTCATTGAGCGTGGCACAACCGAGGATCAACGCATCACAAAAGGTGTGCTTGAAGATATAAGTGAAGTTGCAAAAAGAGAAGGGGTTAAACCACCGGCTATCATTGTCATCGGCGGTGTGGTGGGGCTGAGCGATACACTAAAGTTTTAACCTATTTTTTTCATCCAGAAACTGATACAGTAACTCCATTGCCCTCTTCTCATCCGGGCCACCACAGGTCGAGACGAGCTTATCGTAATAGTCGATGGACTCTTTCAGTTTCTTGTCTCCGGTAATGAGGTACCTGGTTGCGTGAATAGTGGCCTCGATTACGCCATTAAGGGCCCTGTTTATCGCCCTCAGCTCTCTGTTATTGACTTTGCTTGATATCGGCTCAAGCGACACCTCGGAATAGTTTATATAGTGCGAAGGGTCCGGATTTTTTATAATCCTACATGAAAAGAGAACCCACGCTTCTGCATCTTTGATCGCCGGATACCCATGAAAATTTGCGTAATAATCGGGACTTAAGTCGCCGAAAGCAGCAAGTACAAAGAGCTCCGGATCCTTTGTAAGATTCGCAATCATGGTTCCATTCGAACTTATGTTGGCGTAGGTGTGGGTGTTGGGATATATCCTGGAATATGTTGCCTCGCCCTCGCGTATTACACCTATTGGTGCCGCGTTATACCCTTCGGCCCCGGATTTGGTCGTGGCTATAACTTCCGAAATTCCTTCCATTATCCCGGATTTGCTCAGATCCATCATTTTCAGCCCGATCTTCAGTAACTTTTTAATCTATCTTTGTTTCAAAAGAAAAAGATTGTTGTTTATTAAATGTTCTATTATTTTGAAGGTTGGTAATCAAAATTGTTAAAGCCCATAAGTGCGAAAGGAAAATTATGCACCCTACTTTTATGATCAAAGGAACCAAAGGAGATTTTCTATCTGGAAAGACGATACTCCTGGGTGTCACTGGAAGTGTAGCAGCCGTTAAAACAGTTGAGCTTGCAAGATCACTGATCAGACGCGGGGCTGATGTTTATGCGGTCATGACGAAGGCTGCGCAGATGTTAATTCACCCTTATGCACTTCATTATGCAACAGGGCACGAGGTGATATGTGAGATAACCGGTGGCATCGAGCATGTGAAGTTTTTGGGTGTTGATGGAATTGCAGATCTCTTTCTAATCGCCCCCTGTACGGCAAACACTATAGGGAAGATTGCAGGTGGCATAGATGATACGACTGTAACAACTTTTGCAGGAACGGCGATGGGGTCAAAGGTTCCAATTTTAATAGTCCCCGCCATGCACGAATCTATGTACGATCATCCCATAATACTTGAAAACATTGAAAAGCTGAAGAAGGTTGGTGTTGGCTTTATAGGCCCCCGTTTAGAAGGAGATGTCGCCAAAATATCTAATATAGATGATATTGTCTTAAATGTGGAAAGGGTACTCTCTCAAGGTCTTTTGAAGGGGAAAAAGGTTCTGGTAACCTCGGGTGCGACTTTAGAGCCCATCGATCCGATCAGGGTAATCACGAATAGAAGTTCAGGTAAGACTGGAATTGCGATAGCAAAGGAAGCGTATAAACAGGGTGCAGATGTTCTACTCGTTCACTGCGTGAAGTTGGGGCTCGAAGGGATAAGGGAGAGAAGAATTGATTGTGCATCCTCGATGGTTGATGCCGTTATGGATGAACTTAGAAATGGTTATGATGCAGTGATAAGTGCAGCGGCAATTGCAGATTATACTACTGAAAAGGTAAGTTCGGACAAGATCAAATCAGGTGGACCAATTACGCTGAAATTGATATCAACAAAAAAATTACTC
>JAXHTJ010000113.1:0-7446 GCA_034190245.1 Halobacteriota archaeon
TTTGAGTCTTTTTCCACCTTATATTGGCGTTGTAAATCACTTATATTCATAATATCGCCATTAATATGTATGGTGAAAGTAGTACTTAAAATTAATCAAAAATTAATGTCTTTTAGTATAGTTTGTATTTAATTAAAGATCAGGGAGAGGATGGATAAATATATTACTTTCCGAAGTACTGGTGTTGGAATAAAAATTATTTGGAAGATTTAGAAAGACCATGAAATTTATAGGTTCAAAAACACCCTCTTTAAAACCAATCCATCACCACCAAATCCAGAGGTAACTCCCCATAAAACGCAATAAAAAATGAAACTCCAGTTCAAACAGAATAAAATCATACTGAAGAAAAATATGGCCGTCGTATCTCGCCTCTGGTGATATTAGAGAAGTCTTCGTTAGGAGATCGCTAACATGGGTGAAGGAAACGGAGCCCTTCACTTTCACCCCGCACTTGGCAAATACATATAAATTAGACCTGTCAAGTATAAGTCAAGATGTGGTATGTTCCCTTCTCTTTTTGTGGGCAACAGTTGCCACATCCCATCACCTCTATTTACCTCTATTTTTTAGATTAAAGGAAGTAAAGAAAGAGAAGGTGAAAAAGAAGGTGAAAAAAGTTTGGGAAAGTTATATCTTAACTCAGGTTCATTCACCTAACATAAGAGAAGTATATAAAGGCCGGACACCCTCAGCCTGAGAGGTGGGAGGTTTCCAATCGGACTAAAGGGATGAATTTACATCCCTAGTTTTGGCTTTGCTTTTATATATAGGGTTATCATGGGCATATTCGACGAGATAGATCAAATTGTAAACATAGACATCGGTGGAAGGGATGTTGATAAACTGTACCAAGCTGCCAGATCAGATCTCCCGTTGTGTAAGGAGTCGGCAGAGCTTATAATAAACTCAGTAAAAGAGGATGGATCTGTCGGAATAGCTTCTGGATTTCCGATAATTCCGATGATGAAGCCAGAAACTGATGGCCCTCTTGGCGCCTCTATTCTTGCTAATTGTTTGGATGGGCTTGGGGCTTCTCCATTTTTTGTTACAGATGAACTAAACAGAAGAGCTCTTCTTGCAACTGCCAAAAGTATTGGACTGGATATGGATGTGGAATGTATTCCAACCGAGCAAGAACATGCAAAAGACGTCTGCCATGAGATTTTGAAGGAGTATGACCCTTGCTTGCTGATATCGGTCGAAAGACCTGGTATAAATCCTTGCGGGATCTATAATAACATGAATGGAGAGGATATAACAAGGTACGTTGGGCATGTTGATCATATCTTCAGTGAGGCTCTTAAAAGTAGCATCCCGACAATAGGTATCGGAGATGGTGGAAATGAGATAGGTATGGGTAACATACGCGAGGCACTCTTAAAAATGGATGATGAGAAGATGGATGTATACTGCGTAACGAGGACTAAATCGCTGATTGCGAGCGCTGTTTCAAACTGGGGTGCCTACAGCGTCGTTGCCGCTGTATCCATATCAAAGCGGTGTCAGTTTATGCATAATGCAGACCTAGAAGAGAGGATGCTCAAAGCATGCGTGGATTCAGGCGCAATAGACGGTATTACAAAAAAATCAGAACTTAGCATAGATGGTTTGTCACTTGAGCTCAACAAGCGCATAGTCGGGTTGCTGCACTCTGTGGTTATAGATGGGTTGGTCTGAGTTTTCACCTTCATTTGGGTAGATCATCAATTTTGTTCCAGATCATCCAGCCATCCGGCAGTCTCATTCAACCTTCTCTTGAAGAACTTTCCAACATTCCGGGTTTTTTCTGACTGATGGTATTTGAAGTAGATATAATCGTCCATCACACCTACGATCTCTATCTTTCCCGTCCGATGAGACATGACATACTTGAACCTTTTACTGTGGCCGTTAAGCTTCTTTTTTGCATCCTCGACAATCTGGTAGCCCCTACCCAACGGAACCTGGAAATTGCTCTTCACCCTCTTCACAGGTCGGCACTGGAAGACATAGTATGGATTGACACCGATGCCGACGAGCCTGTCGAGTAATTCGGCCAGAGTATCAGGATCGTCATTAATGCCCTTGAGTAAAACGGCTTGATTATCCAATATAACACCTGAATGGATGAGTAAATCGATGGCGTCAGTTGCTTTTTGGGTGATCTCTCTTGGGTGATTGAAATGAGTCACCACATAGATTCTCTTCTCTTTTTTCGAGTAATGCTCAAGTAAAGTTAGAAGCCCCTCATCTTCCAGAATTCTGTCTGGAAATGTCACAGGGATTCTGGATCCAAATCTTATGAAATCGAGATGTGGTATAGCTGAAAGCATCTCCAGGAATTCCCCAATTACGCCTGTCGGTAGAACAAATGGATCTCCGCCGCTCATTAACACATTGTTGATCTCTTCATGTTTTTCGATATACCCTACCGCATCATTGAATCTGCTAAGAATCTCTTCGGTGGGAAGGCCAACAAGTCTTTTCCTGAAGCAATGTCTGCAATAGGTGGCACATCTATTCGTTGTTAAAATCAAGGCTGTTTGCGGATATTTATGTTGGAGGCCAGGTAATTTAATGTTCTTTCGCTCTCCACTGGTATCATATGAACCCACCAGATTCAGCTCTCTTTCCGAAGGAACAGCCATCTTTCTTATAGGGTCATTTGGATCATCCACTTGAATCAGAGACATATAGTATCGGGTTATACTCATGGGGTGTCTTTCTATGATCTTCAGTATCTGTTTCTCCTCCCTTGGAGTTAATTCTATATACTCCTTGAGCTGCTCGATAGTACAAATGTTATCTTTAAGCTCATCCTCCCATGGCATAGTCAGGGAAAATGAATCAAGGTTACTATACAATCTTTCACTTATCATTTCAAACATTTTATATTTGTTATCGATCCTTGTATACCTTTCGATATTGACCGCTCGAGTTTATTTTGGGTTTGATATCAAATTTTTTGATAAAAGTAACAGATCATATATTGATACCGAGTTCTTCGCTTGCTGCTCTAAATATCGGATCTAGAGTCATTAATTTCCCTGCAAGCCTTCTTTCCAGGTTAATATAGCCCATGTGGTATGATGAGCTTAGGGTGGCTTTTCCAGTCATAATCTCTTTTGCAAGTTCTTCAGTAAGTTTGATGGTGATATCAGATGCGTCAAGCTTTCCCTCTCCCCATGCTATCGATCGTTTTACACCAATTCCGTAATGCGCTCCAATACCGGCCGACGGGATCTTGTAATTGAGTCTGATAGTCTCTCCTGTCTTCGCGTATTTTTCTTGAATGTATCTCATAAATTCTTCATCCATCTCTTCACCAGCTTTCAAGTATGTGGCGAAGAGCTCAACATCACATTCACCTGATTCTCGCGCTATTTTTATCTTTTGGACATTTTCCGGCAGATATTCTTTTGATTTGTAGCCATATAACGCCTCATCTCCCTCATCAAGCATAGGCAACTGCTTCATCGCCTTATTCAAGTTTCCTGAGATCTTAATTTTACCGGACGTCATCCCGTCAGTCCATAGAGCAGTCAGAGATGATTTGCGCAATACAGCATCTTTTGCAACCTCTTCCGTTATCACGCTTGTGAAATCCGGATTCTTAAATAATCCTTTTCCTCCCGAAACTGATAAATCTACCTTAATTTTAATGTGTGCCTCTACCTTAGCCTCTGGAATGATAAAATTAGCATTCATGGCTCCAATGTCCACCATCCTCTCTTTAATCTCTCTGCTTGTCTCAGAAATCTCTTCAATGGCTTTAAGAAATGTGGGGAACATTTTAGCATCCAAATCTTCTTCCAATGCCTTCTTCATATCTTCAATTGCAGTCATTTTATCATCTCATTTCAACCTGGCTAAATTATATTGCGTGATAATATTATAATATATAAACATTACTGTTTTACTTTTTAAATATACTTCTATAAGGACATCTACATCTTGGCCATGAACTGTGAACTGTTTTACCAATCTTCTTAAAGGCTTTGAATATCAAGAACTTCTCAATCCACCTCTTAGTAAAACCCAAAGTAGAAGAGAGTCTATGGATTTGGATGAATCTTTTGTAGAATAAACACACTTCCCATAAAAGGCCTTATAAAAGATCGGGCTGAAAGCCCGACCAATCGGATCTTTGTTAGGAGATCGGACGCATGGTTGAAAGTGGCGGTAGTCCCTTCACTTTCACTCCGCACTTGGCAAAGACATATCTGTCTACTGAGAGAAGGATATACCAGAGGAGAATAATGTTGGCATTAGATGGTGAGATAGGGCATTTTCAATCATCTTTACATGGATGTTTGGTTGAAAAAGAGGAATCAAAGACGCTATTGACATCTTGGACTGGCCTGGACTTATTTATGGGTGGCTTTCCAGCTTCGAAAGTGACACTTATAGATAGTGAAAGTCCAACGTTTATCAATGAGGTGACTTCCTTACTTTGCGTCAGGTCTATTGAAGATTTTGATGGGGGCGTTGTCTATATCGATGGTGGAAACTCTATCGACCCTTACAGGATCGCTGAGTTTTCCAGAAGAAGTGGCATGGACCAACAGAGCACTCTATCCAAGATTTTTCTATCCCGAGCTTTCACTGCATATCAATTATCAACAATTATCACGGAAAAGCTTGGGGAGATGATACATAAGTGCAATCCACCCCTACTCGTGGTTTCACGTATATCGAATCTATTTCTGGATGGTGCTTTGAGCAAAGATGAGGCAAAGTCAGTGATGGGTAGGTGTCTCACGACCATAAAAGACCTCACTGTTGAGAATGATATGATCACAGTCATAACAAACAATATCAGACGTAATCACCACCATCTGCCACTCAGGGAGCTTATTTACCAAAATGTAGATGGATGCCTGGTGGTGGAGCTTTCAAAGAAAGGTCTGAAGATCGGAAGCAGTGACGGTTATTATACTGAATTCTGCACTGTTTTAAATCATCAAAGGAGATTGGAAGAGTTTGGAGGTGGACAGTTGTATGGGGCGCACAGTTAGAACATACAGAAATGTCCTTGATGGGCTTATATCAGAATGGTATGACTTCAGGCAGGCTCTACGAAACAGGGATAGAGAAAGCTTTGACAGGTTGATGGAGAAGGCACGCATTCATTCATCAGCGTCGAGTTACGCTCTACGGTTGAACCCGATGGAATCTATGTTCATGTCAATCTTGCTTGAGCAGGAGAAGGAGCTTGATAATATTAGAAAGTGGTTGAAGGATCTAGAGGATGGTTGAAGGTTGGATTCTTGACGTTGATACCGACTATGAGGATAATTCCCTGAGCGTTTGGATCAGAACTCATGACGAGATAAAAAGACACGTGAATGATTTCCGACCTTCTTTTTATGTTCACTCCGGGGTATCTGGGCTCCATCACCTCTATTCTATGATGAAAGAGGATCCCTCTATCGATGATCTGAGCTACGAGATACGAAGACTCTGGCTTGGTGAAGAGGGGAAGTTGGTACTCAAAATTTCTGTAAAAGAGTACAAGATGCTATGGAAACTTGCGAGGAGGATAGACGAGATCGGTGATTTTCATAAGTATGAGTTGTTCAATGTGGATATCAGTATCCCGCTGCAATATATGCTGGAAAACCACTTATTCCCGATGGCTTTTGTGAGGTTTAACGGCGATTTCGTCCTTCTTGATGATATCGATTCTATAGATTATGAGTCGCCTCCTCTACAGGGTGTTGAGCTTGATGTCACTGTTAAGAAAAGTGACAAGATACCAACTTATGACGATCCAATCTTGAATATATCCATAGATGAAGACATTCTTGAAGATGAAGATGAGTCGGAGCTTCTTGATAGCCTACAGAAGAGAATACTAAAGGTGGATCCTGATATCATATATACTGATGGTGGGGATACGGTTGTCCTTCCGTATCTATTTCATAGAGCCAGTTTGCAGTCTCTGGATGATTTTTATCTTGGCAGGGAGAGGAGCACCACTACAACAAAAAGAGATGGTAAGTCCTATTTCAGCTATGGAAGGGTAATTTACAGGCCACCTAAACATCTTCTGAGGGGAAGGATACATATAGATAGGAGGAACTCTTTCATCTATTCCGAGTCCGGGCTTGGCGGCCTTATAGAGCTCTCAAGACTGTCAAGAATACCACTTCAGAACCTCTCAAGGGTCACACCTGGAACTGCTGTAAGCGCAATGCAGATCGTGAGGGCGCTGGAGGAGAATACTCTGGTTATGTGGAAGAAGAAGAGACCAGAAAAGTTCAAAACGCTTGAAACACTCTTCCTCTCGGATAGGGGCGCCGTAATATATGATCCGAAGGTGGGAATCCATGATAATGTTGTTGAGATAGACTTCACATCTCTATATCCTAACATCATGGTGAAGTACAATATATCACCTGAAACGGTTCTATGTGATTGTTGCAAGGACGGTAAAAGGATCGTACCGACGGTCAAGCACAACATATGTGAGAAGCGTGTCGGTCTTATCCCAAAGGTACTGCAGCCAATAATTGAGCGTAGAAGTGAGTACAAGAGGAGAATAAATGAGGAGAGATATGATGATTGTCGTGACATATACAGGGGCAGGAGTAAGGCGTTAAAATGGGTGCTTGTAACCTGTTTTGGCTACACTGGCTACAGGAATGCAAGGTTTGGCCGGATAGAGTGCCACGAGGCGATAAACGCCTATGCAAGAGAGATATTTATAAGATCAAAAGGGATTGCAGAGGATCTTGGATGTGAGGTCTTACATGGTATAGTCGACTCACTCTGGTTGAAATCAGATGGAGAGATGAAGTACCATACTCTATGTTCAAGAATATGTGAAAGCACCGGGCTACCGATAGAGATCGAGGGTCTGTATAATTGGATCGTCTTTCTCCCGAATAGGAGTAATAAAGCCGGTGCTTTAAATCGATACTATGGGCTCTTGGAGGATAAAGAGATGAAGGTCAGGGGTATTGAATTGAGAAGAAGAGACACTTGCAGTCTGATCAAGAGGGCGCAGATCGAGATGCTCAGTGACCTGGCAGAGGCAGAGAATTCAAGAGAGTTCTATGAATGCATCCCTGTTGCCCTGGATACTCTGAAAAGATATGCATTAAAGGTGAGAGAAGGGGACTGTAAGTTGGAGGATCTTGTCTTTATATCTACGATCTCCAAAGGTATAGGCGACTATGAGCAGTTCAACAACAATTTTGCATCCCTTCTTCAACTCAGAGAATTTGATATAAAAAGGAATCCTGGAGAGGTAGTCCAGTACATAATCATGGATTCAAAATCGAAGAGGCATCACAACAGGGTCAAAGTATGGGAGTTGATCGATGGAGATGAGAGGTACGATGTTGACAGATATACCTCCTATCTTGTGAAGGCAGCAGAGAGCATTTTGCTGCCATTTGGTTACACAGAAAAAAGACTGCAGGAGTATCTCAAACCAACAAGCCAATGCACATTATC
>JAXHTJ010000114.1:0-7249 GCA_034190245.1 Halobacteriota archaeon
ATCAATCAATTTTTCTATCGAAGGAAAACTTAAATAGTCTGTAGATCCATCTTCAAATAGGTAGAAGCATGGGAGATTCTGGTGATGAAGTAGATGAAACCATCAGGCTGGAAGGGGAGATAGATGCTGGGAGGATAAAGATAAGAAGGCTCGAGTCTGATGTGAGGAATCTTACGAAAGAGAGAGATGACCTGCTTAAATTCGTAGAAGAATCGAAGAAACCACCAAATTATGCCGCTGTAGTGGTCGAGCCAAGAGAGGAGGATGTTCTGGTTTATGGGCAGCATGGGGGGCTTCAAACTGTAGCTTATGGCAGGGTGGATAAGGAGAAGATAAAACCTGGTAAATTTGTGCTTATAGGGAATATACAGGTTGACTTCCCCTCACATTCCTACAGGGCAAGATACCAGCAGACAAATGTTATGGGAGTGACAGAGATCCTGGAGAGGGAGGCACCATTGTTGAGGGGAAAGATTGCATCGATAGACCATGAGGGCGATTATGATATCGTTGTGATAAGTACCGATCCCCACTATGCAAGATCGATAAAAATTGGTAAAGATAGGGTGAAGGAGCTCGGTTTGAAGCCGAATATGAGTGTTGACTGCTTACCGGAGACGCTCGATATAATAAGAGTGGGAAAGTCCGTAGATATGGCAAAATACGAGGTGATAGAGCGCCCAAAAACAGTTTTTGAGGATATTGGTGGTTTAAAAGAGGCCAAAGAAGAGTTGGTAACGAGTGTTATAGCCCCAATGATCAACCCAAAAGATTATTCGAGATATGGTAAGACCTCTGCGAAGATACTGATGTATGGGCCTCCCGGGTGCGGTAAAACGATGCTTGCTCAGGCACTTGCTCGTACGCTAAATAACTGTGGATTTTACAGGGTCAATGCGGCCGAGATCCATGAGATGTGGGTTGGAAAATCCGAGGAGAATCTGAGAAACATATTTAAAACAGCCATAAACGAGTTGGAGGAGAGGAAGTTCAATTATATGGTACTCTTCTTTGATGAGATCGATGCACTCGCCCCCCATAGAGGTATACACCCCGGAGCCTCAGGTGTTGAAGAGAAGGTTGTTGGTGAATTTTTAACATGGCTTGAGGGCTTCAGGCCGCTTCCATCGAACTTGATAGTTATGGCAGCGACGAACATGCCAGGTCTCGTGGATGCTGCGGTGAGACAAAGGTTTGATAAACTCATCGAGGTCTCGCAACCTCAGGATAAAGCCACTGTCAGGGAGATCGTATCCAAGTACATCAATGAAGATAACGTGCCTATCGATTCCAGCCTTATAAAAAGTCACGGATCAAACGCTTGGAATCATCTGGCAGATGACTTAACCGATTTCTTATTCTGGGAAGATAGGATAGACACAGGGGGGAACCAGATAAATAGAAGAGACATCATAACCGGAAGGCTGATATCACAGACGGTTGAGAATGCGAAAGAACTCGCTCTCTATGATAGGACCATCCTCAAAAAGAGAATTCCCAAAAAATATAAGGATCTATTCGAATCACTTGATTCGAAAGATCGGATCTCAGAGCTTAAGAAGAAGTACAAAACCGCAGAAGAGATCGGTATCAACATGGAGTATTTAAGGGAAGCTTTTGATATGAACAAGTTCGAGAGGGCAGAAGAGATAATTACTTCCAAGCAGCTATACCTACCTGCGAAGAAGCCTGAATCTCACTGGACCGGGCTCTCTTATATAGGATAGGCTAATTTTTAGGCGTTAGGCGTTATTTAACCCTTTTAATGCAGGGAAACGAAAAAAAGTGAATATGTCCACCAACCATAATACAATTATCTCAATTTAAAAATACCAAGATTTAAATATGTAATATGAGAGATAATAAAGAAGATTATGTAGGTTCAAAACAGTTTTGAAGCGAAATCATTGTTAATGGTGAAAAAAATGGAAAAGGTAAGAAGACCATACCAGGACGAGAGTATAATATTGCCCTGTTTTAGGCAGTTGTACAGCGCTTGTTACATGGGTCATGCTTCTGGAGATCCACATGAGGAGCCTGTGAAATATACGCAGGCATTGATGGAGAGATCATTCCTTGAATGCATGACAGAGTGGTTAGCAAGACTCGATGAGAACACACTGGCAGCCCATAAATATATCACAGGAGAACTTGAAGCCGAGCTCGAAGCGGCCAGGAAGATGCAGGCATTGATGGAAGCCACAGGTGTAGAGGATATGGTAGAGGAGTTCGAGGCAGGCGGAGACATGGATACAGTCGAAAAAGGGATTGAGATCGTCGATGAGACTGCATTAGAAGCATTGGAGGATATACTAACGGTGGACGCCTTCAATACTTATGGTTTCCACCCACCCATACTCAATCTTCCAATCAGATTATGCCCAAGCATAAATGTCATGCTATACGGAAATGATGTGGACAACTTCTACAATTACATGGACTCGTTCACACTGGAGAATATCCCTTACCTTGAGAACTGGCACTATGAAGACGGGGTGCAGACAACAAGGATCTGTTTTTCATACGAGAATGCAGAGGACGTACTGGAAAGAAGGCACATGAGAACCGGAGAGAGGTTCAGATATCTCTGCTGCCAGAGGCCAGCGACAGAGGGAGAGACGATGGTGAAGGATATAACTATGGATATAAGAAATGAAAGGACGCCAAAATATTCGAACTCTATGATGTTTGGATTCGCGGTCTCTCATTTTGTTACCGCTGATGCCCAGTTTGGTAGTAGAAGCTTATTTGATATAATCTCGACGATGTTACCAATGCTTGCTTGTACCAAGATGGGCTGGCCTTTCACCTGCTACATCGGTTGGCTGCCGGAACGTCCCGGACTGCTTGCAATGGCTATAGAGCTACCCATAGATATGCTGGCGCCCAGGTTGATAAGCATCATGCTCCCTGTTAATTTCTGGTTTGGCAAGTACAATATAACGCACATGGATACCCACATGGAGGTTTATGGTCAGGAGACGATTATACCCAAGCCAACAGAAAGCGCAGGTGGGTACATCAGATATGGAATGGATAAAATCAGATATCCTCCAAGTTACATACAATCAAAGAGGGCGTATGGCCAGGATGCGCAGATGAGAGGTGGAACGATATATCCATGTCCAGAGAAGGTTATTATGAGCGTTGATGACGCATTAAACGAGATCGAAAAAGCGCGAAAAGAGCATACTGAATGGTTGACGGATGAAAAAGGATTTGGACACTGAGGTGGTAAGATGGGTGATGAGAAGATTTGTCCCGCTCACTTTGGGACCAAGCTGTACAAGTATGATTGTGGTGGGAAGATCCTGCGAAGAGAACCACTAATATCTTCTGATGAGATGCTTGGAAAGATTACGGGCCTAAAGAACTTTGAAGGGGACGCCTGGGAACTTGAAAAACTTGCTGAGATAATTCCATACTATTTATACGAATGCGAAAATGGACACATACTCACTCGACCGGATGGTTGGGCTGATGTGCCAACTGTCCCACCTGGGACGATTAAATGCAGATTTGGGTGGGGGAATAAACAACATCATTGGTACTACAATCTCTCGGATGAAGAGAAAGATAAAGTTTGGAAATAACATTTTTAAAAGATTGTTGGAGGTAAAAGATGGGAAAAGAGAAGAGGCCGTATCAGGATGATACGATAGTCTTTCCATCTCTTCGGCAAATTTACAGTGCCTGCTACATGGGTCATGTTTCTGGAGATCCACATGAAGAACCTGTGAAATATACACAGGCACTGAATGAAATTATATTTTATGAAGGACATACTGAATGGGTTTCTCGTCTTGGTGAGAATACGATAGGGGCGGATAAACTTCTCAGTGGACAATTGGAAAAGGAGATTGAAGCCACAAAAAAGTTAGATGCGCTGATGAGTGAGATGGGCGTAGAAGAGATGATAGGAGAAATGGAGACGGAAGAAGGAATCGAAACAGTAGAAAAGGGGATTGAATTGGTCGATGAGACTGCACTGGAGGCAATAGATGAAATACTGGAGGTAGACATGTTCACGTCTTATGGATTCCATCCACCAATAGTTAATCTTCCAATCAGGTTAAGTCCGGCAGTATTAGTTCTGCTTATGGGCCCCTCTGTGGACAGCTTCTACAATACTATTGATGTCTTTTCTATGGAAAACATTCCCTATCTTGAGAATTGGCACTATGAAGAGGGGATACAAACAGCGAGGACTTCTCTTTTTTACGAACACGCCGATGACATATTGGAGAGGAGACATATGAGAACGGGTGAGAAGTTCAGGTATCTCTGTGTTCATAGACCAACGGGAGAGGGTGAGATGATGTGTGTGGATATAATGAGGGATATAAGAAATGAAGTGACGCCAGAATACGCTAATTCTGCAACGTTCGGTTTTGCATATCCAGTTCAATGGACTCCCGATTGCCAAAGCTCTACAAGAAGTCTCTGGGATATGCTTGTTTCTATGATAGATGGCGCAATTGTCCCCACCTCGTTAGGATGGCCTTTTATACCTTATGTTGGATGGATTCCACGTCCTGGCCTGATATCCATGGTACAGGAATTACCTATAGATTTAATTTTACCCAGGCTGGTTGGTATCTTATCAGGAGTCAATTTTTGGCTATCTAAATACAATATGACTCACTTGGAAACGACTCATGAAGTCATCGGTCAGGAGATGATCACGCCCACAACACTAGAAAGCTCATCTTCGTACATCAAATACGGAATGGATAGGATCAGATATCCTCCAAGTATGGTACAGTCAAAGAGGGTCTATGGTCAAGAGGCTCAGATGAGACCCCCTACCGAATATCCTCTCCCGGAAAATTCGATTATGGCTATAGATGAAGCAGCCGAAGAGATCGAAAGAGCAAGAAAAGAGCATCCAGAATGGTTGACAAGTGTCAAGGGATTCGGTTGCTGAGGTGAAAATATGAGTGATGAGACAAGATGCCCAGTTCACATAAAAACTAGGTTGTATAGCGCTCCACAGTGCAATGGCAAAATCTTGCGCAGGGAACCAGCATTAGCTTCTGAAAAGATAGTCGGACACATCTTCGGGCCAAATAAGATAAGAGGGGGGTCCCGTATAACAGAAGAGCGTGTTCCCTATTACTTGTACGAATGCGAGAAGGGTCATATATTAAACCGACCAGAATGGTGGGCGGATGTACCAACTGTTCCACCTGGAACAATCAAAACATCCCCTAATAAAGCACATCCCGAGTGGTACAGAGATAAAGAACGTGCAATGGTGAACAAGCAACATAATTGGTATAATGAGCTTTCTGATGAAGAGAAAGTGAAGGTTTGGAAATGAAAATTCAAAAAGTTAAATGGAGGTAAAAAATGGGAAAAGAGAAGCGACCGTATCAGGACGATACAATAGTATTCCCATCGTATAGGTCTGTATATTCCGCGACTGCCCTCGGTCATGGTGCCGGCGATCCCAGAGAAGAACCCGAGAAATATACACAGGCCATGAATGAAGCTATGCTCTTCGATGCTACAAAGGAATGGATTGCTCGACTCAATGAGAACCTTGTAGCAGCGAAGAAATATATATCTGGAGAGCTGGAAGCGGAGATAGAAGCTGCAAAAAAGATTGATGCTTTTATGACGGAGATGGGGGTAGACGATATGGTGGAAGAACTGGAATCGGGAGATTCATCAGCAGCGGATCAAGTTGATGTGGCAATGGAGCTTGCTTCAGGTGAAACCGCACTCGAAGCAATGGATGAAATTTTAGCGGTAGACATGTTTACATCTTATGGTTTTTCTCCACCCGTTGTCAATTTACCGATTCGATTGAGCCCTGCTGTGCTTGTTATGTTGATGGGGAACTCCTTTGATAACTTCTACAACACGGTCGATCAGTTTTCACTTGAGAATGTCCCATACCTTGAAAGCTGGCACTACGAGGATGGTGTGCAGACTGCTGCAATTCACTACTGGTATGAGAATGCCGAACCTGTGCTGGAGAGGAGACATCTTAGAACCGGAGAGAAGTTCAGACATCTCCTCGTTCACCGGCCAGTAGGCGAAGGAGAGATGATGTGTATAGACATTACAAAGGATATAAGAAATGAGAAGACACCCGAATATGCAAACTCCGCAATGTTCGGTGTTATGTATCCAATCGCAATCACACCCGATTGCCAGAGCGCTGGAAGGTCTGTAATCGACCTTGTTGGTGGACTGGTGAGGGCGATGGTCTGCGATTTCTTCGGTTGGCCATTCCCCATCCATCTTATGTGGGTTCCACGCCCTGGCATATTATCGATGTTACAGGGACTACCGATAGAGATGATAATTCCAAGGTTTATCAACATACTTATAACCCTTCCGGTCTGGCTGACAAACTATACACTAACACACTGTGAAACGAGTCGTGAAGTCTTTGGAAGAGAGATAATTCCAGCCACATTCAGCGAGGGTGGTGGCGCTTACATGATGTACGGAATGGACAGAGTTAGGTTCCCTTCCACGTACATACAGTCAAGAAGGGTCTATGGTGTGGAGGCGGCGCATATGAGGCCACCAACCGAGTACCCTGTTCCAGAGAAAGTGATGATGACGCTTGATGAAGCCACAAAACAGATCGAAGATGCGAGAAAAGAGCATCCAGAATGGTTGACCGATATCAAAGGATTCGGTCAATAGGAGGTGAATATGGCTGAAGAAAGAGTATGCCCGCTTCAATATGATACAAAGATGTTTAAACGTCCACCCTGTGGAGCCAAGATCGTAAGAAGAGAACCGGTGCTCTCACCGGAGAAGATAGTTGGGCACATAACAGGTCCAACAAAAATTGAAGAAGCGCGTGCATTAGATGATATGGTGCTCTACTATGTTTATCAGTGTGAGGTTGGACACACTTTTACCCGACCGGATGGATGGGCGGATGTGCCAACAGTTGAACCTGGTTCGATAACCTGTGTCGGATTTTCAGGTACTGAAGCGATCGCAAACACACCACCATCATGGTACCATGATCTTTCAGACGAAGAGAAAGAGAAGATATGGAAAGGATAGGATAATAGATATTAAGTATAGATAGAATTAAAAAGTAAAATAATAAAGTTATATATAATATGTAGAATATGATTAATAGAGGCGAGTAGATATGGGAGAAGAACAAAATGAAGATAAACGTTGGAAGGACGAGGTTCCTGTAGCATCAGAGAGGATGTATACTCTTGATCCTGATAAGATGAGGAAGAAGTTCCTTCCAGTCGAGAGAGAG
>JAXHTJ010000115.1:0-7231 GCA_034190245.1 Halobacteriota archaeon
TTCATACATCCAACTTATCTGAAGTAGCAAAAAGTTTGTCGGTTCTATTATACCTCCCAAACTTCTGGATATCTATGTCTGAGAGGATTGTTAAAGGAGAACTTTCATAGAGAAAAAAGTCCCATCCTGGCCACCCCTGAATGAAATTCAGGGGCATCCACGGGGCCGTTGGTTGGTTTTATTCTGAATTAACTAACGATCAGTTTTCTTAAATTCGATTTTTTTTATTTTAAAGTAAAGCTCCCCTCTATTTTTTAATTCTTCCGCTATTTTCTCTTTTTTCTTCTTCCATTCTGGAGATAACTGATTTGGCTTCATATTAATTCCCCCGAGCCAATTTTAATTAATCGCTTTAATAATTCGTCTCTAATCCCACGATTTCTCTCTTTTTCTTCTTCGTATACTTTATTGATTTCGCTCATTAACCCATTTTCATTTTGAATTTCCGTATTTGCGTGATATTTCCTAAATAAAATGATATCGGTTTTTAATCCCACTCCTGTTGGTGCTTCTGCCCATTTTTTCGCTTTATACGCAAAAAACAAACTTCCAATTTCTGGCATTGATACTTCATAGTTATATTGATCAAAATATATCTGTGAAAATAATGAGCCCGAACCTATCGAATCCACTCCAAAATTAGTCGCTGAAATTATACTCCCATCTTCTGTTATATGAGTAATTTTTGCATTTTTATCTTTGTCAAAACCTGCGACGATGCATTCGAAATCTAATTGGAATTCCATACGCCAACCGTATATGAAATCCCTAACTGGGTCTGGAACAATTTGAGGGTTTGAATAAAAATCTTCTGGTGAGATCCCAGTAACTTTGAAGACTACATCACTGAATATTGAGCCCCTTGTATTTTTAACGAAATTCGAGATTGCCCCCACAATTTCATCGAAATCAGAAATATCGGTTGAAAGTTCCGAAGTGACCATGTCAGCATATAATGCCGATCCCGCAAAACCAATCCCAACTTTACCTCTTGAAATAATCTTTGGTGAATTTCCCTCAAATTCATAACTTGGAAATTTTTCTCCAAATGACCTAGTTAATAATCTATCTGCAACTATAATGACTGTTTCACCATTATTAGCGATTGATGCTTGAACCAACGTCATACATTATAACATTACACCGCAAAAGATATATTTTTTCCTATGAAATTTCCTAACATAGTCTATTCGAGGATTAAGTCACTATACCCCGTACTTATAGGCACCAGGCTTGTTAGTGGTTTTGCGGTTCGGTTATATACTTTTCCCTTGTTTAAGTGAATGAACTGGAGTTAAGATATACCTTTCCCATACTCTCCCACCATTTCTTTACTTCTTTCACTCTAAAAATAGAGGGGATGGAGTGGCATCTTTTTCCCAGAAACTTGTAAGGAATTATGCCACTTCTTAAGTTATACTAATCGTGTCTACTTTATAAGAGTTAGGTAAGTGCGGAGTGAAAGTGAAGGGACTTTCGTCCCCTTCACCCCTGTGTCCGATCTCCTGATGGAGATCCGAATGATCGGGCTTTCACCCGATGATTTATCTGAGCCCTTTACAAGAATTTTGCCGATATACAAGAACAAAACCCAATTCCATAAAAAGGCTTCAATTTCCGCCGTAAGGCGGAGATGACCTATGGCCCAGCCATAGGTCGTAGTTTTGATCAACCTTTTTTCAAAAGGTTGCCACAACATGCACAGCAGTCGCCTTAAACGAGGCATAAACATCCTCGCCCTCATCAAGTCCGATATCCTCAACCGATCTTTTGGTAGTAAAGGCGATAAGGCCGCAATCAAGCTCTATCTTTGCTATTGCTCCAAGGTTTGTCACCTTTGCTATCTTGCTTTTTATGTTGTTTCTGGCACTTGTTTTCTGGGACTTTTTTGATAAAACGATATCTTCGGGGCGGATAAAGACATGGACCTTACCCCTCTCGCTGGATACGCTGGATACAGAGCAAATCTCAAAATGACCAACATCTATAATTGCGACCCCGTATTCATCTCCTTTTACAACGCCATCAAGCACGTTTTCGACTCCAACAAAGTCGGCGATCTCCCTATCTTTTGGCCTGTTGAAGATCTCTCGAACAGTTCCTGTTTGAACGATCCTGCCACCCATCATAACCCCAATCTTCCCCGCAAGTATCATCGCCTCAGTCTGATCATGTGTCACGTGCACGATTGTGATATCCGAATTTTTATGAATTAACCTGAGCTCCTCTTGCATGACTGCTTTTGTTCTTGCATCGAGTGCACTCAATGGCTCATCAAGTAGCAGGATCTTCGGCTTCAGTATAAGTGCTCTTGCGATTGCAGTCTTCTGTTGCTCCCCGCCGGAGAGTGTGTTTGGGTGTCTATCCTTGAGATGAGCTATCCCCAAAAGATCCATCATACTCTCAGATTGCCGTTCTATCTCTTCTTTTGCTACTTTTTTCACCCTAAGTCCGAACTCGATATTCTCTCTGACCGTTAGGTGAGGAAATAGTGAATAATCCTGATAGACAAATCCAAGTCCCCGCTCTTCGGGAGGGAGAGCAGACACATCTTCTCCATTTATCCATATCTCGCCCCTTTCCGGTCTGTAAAATCCAGCAATAAGCTCAAGAAGTAGGGTCTTACCAGCACCTGTTGGCCCAAGGATCACAAAGTACTCGCCAGCCCCTATTTCGAGGTTTATCTCCTCAAGGGAGAACTGTTTCCAGCTCCTGTAGAGGTCTTTAATCCTTATCATAGCGCCTCCAGTTACTGGATATTAATCTGAGAAAGATGAATATCGTGAGGCAGACCATGATCAAAAGAACCGCAACAGGTCTCGAAGCACTTAGACCGGTAGATAAAAATCGTTCATATATCAGCGTCGGGGTTATCATTGGGTAGTATGCGATGATAACGACCGCCCCGAATTCACTGATTCCCCTGGCCCAGCTCATTATAGATCCGACAAGAAGATGCCTTGAAGCGAGAGGGAAGGTGACCCTGCGAAATGAACCCCATCCCGATGTCCCCAGTGTTCTCGCAATATTTTCAAGCCTCGGATCGACACTCTGGAATCCCTCCCGTGCGGAGTTTATGAGAAATGGGAGGGATACAAAGAGCATCGCCACCACGATACCGGGCAATGCATCTACAAAACCGATAGGTGTCACGCTTCCTATAAGGCCATGCCTTCCAAAGACGGTCAAAAGAGCAATACCTGCCACCGTGTGAGGAACTATCACAGGAACATCAATAATGCTCTCGATGATGCCCTTGCCCCAGAAATCCTTCCTCGCAAGAACATAAGCAAGAGGCACACCAAATATAAAGGCGATGAGTGTCGCCAGAAATGAAGTGTAAAGCGTGAGGAATATGGACATCCAGACAGAATCGTCCTGCACAGCCTCTGTAAATCCTTTAAAATCGGTGAGAAACTGGGTGGCAACCATGTTTCCCAATGTGATGAGGATGAAGAGGATTATGATGAGTCCTAAGGCTGCAAAGATTAGAAATAGCTTCTCATTTTTTACCTTATCTATGATATTATTCATAATTTTTGAAGGAATTTTGTTCTTTTCAGCTTGTCTAATTTATTTCGGCTAATCTTTTTATTCTATGACCTCTCGATATGTGAGATCGTCAGTCAATCTACTTTTATCTTGTGCATATTTTCAAAAATAATAGGGGTAAGTGAGGCCAATTTGTCATTGGCCTCACTTACAAGTTTGGGAAATAAAAATTTTCTTTACTCCACCTCTAAAAACGGCTTCAGCTCCTCAGGTAACTTGTCAATATTATCAACTATTGCCGGAACAATCGGTGGCTGTCCAAGTTTTGTGAATATCTCCTGACCTTCCTCACTCACAATGATCTTCACAAACTCGATTGCCATGTCCTCGTTCTCAACATTTGTTGGAATGGTTATCCCGTACACAATCGGTTTTCCAGAGATTGTATTTCCAGTTGCAAGCTCAACTTTGACTTTTGCGTAAGTGTCTGTGTATGCGGTATCACTAAGATCGATTGGAGTTGGCAGTTCCACAAATGAGAGGTTGTGCTGTACCGCCACACTTCGGTAGATAAAGAAGTAGTCGATCTCACCTGCTTCCAAGCCATGTATAAGCTCCATCTCCATGCTTCGGACCATCACCTTCTCTGTGTTTGGCGATATAGCTTCGGATGGTGGTACTTTCACAGTATATGTGCCGTTCTCGTCAACAATGGTCATGTCTGTATTGTTTGCTATCAGATCCTCGAATATGGTCGAATCGTTGTAATGAAGCTCAGATAATTGGCACACCATCTGAGACCTATAACCACAGGGATCATCATTTGGATTTGAGAATCCATACTTCACACCATCTCTATCAAGGATTTCATACCAGTTGGTACCGTTTATCTCATCTGAATATTTGCTATCTTCAAGATATGCCACTACCATCTGGTTCTTTGCAAATTTAACGCACCATTCGGCATAATCAGGATACATCATCGAAGGGATGAGCGTGTAGTCCGCAGATCCCACTACATCAGCAGTCTTGCCAAGTTCTGTGACCTTCCTCACAGCCTTTGCCGAACCAGAGGATTCTCTCTGAACATCAACATTTGGATACTCCTCTTCAAGACTGCTCTCAACTTCTGCGAGCGGATTTGTGAGACTGCCGGCATGAAATACTTTCAGATTTATCTTTTCAGTTTCAGTCTCAGGAGTCGGTGTGACAGAGGGAGTTGTTTCTGATGTGGGCGTTGTGGATGGTGTTATGATTGTTGTTGGTGTTGGCTGATCCTCTTCATCACCAATACAACCAACAGTGGCTGATATTACGACTAAACATACTAAAATTAAAGCCATCTTTTTCATAGTATATTCCTCTTATAGTAACCATAGTAACATACTATATAAATACTTTTGTAAATGCATTCGTTAACATAGGTTATATATATCTATGTAAACATACTCGTTAACGTATATTATGCAAAAGAGATCCTTCCTTACAGAGCAACAGATTGAGGTGCTTAAGCTAAGAGAGCTCGGGCTCACACAAAAAGAGATCTCAGAGAAGATTGGGACTACAAGGGAGAATGTCAGCATAATCGAGAAGAGGGGACGAACAAACATAGAGCGGAGCAGAGAGACCCTAAAGGAATGGAGACGGATTAAGGCACCAATAATTATAAAGATAGACAAGGGTACAGATATCCTCAATATTCCAAAACAGATATTTGATGAGGCTGACAGGAAGGGCATAAAGGTTAAATCGAATCTGATTGAGATACTTACACGACTGGGAATGGATAAGAGAGGCCTTATTAAAAACAGAATTCTGATAGGTGATCTCGAGGTCCTAATAATGAACGACGGCGAGGTAAGGTTGTATTGAGTGCACGTGATACAATATGAGGGCATGACTTCAACCCTGTCAAGGGCCGAATGAGTTTTTTATACGCAAACAGAGAAGGTTAGCTTAACTCCCTATAGCATATAGATGGATCCATCAAACGAAATCTGCATATATCTGTTTAAAATCTATATCTGGTGCAGTTTTGTTTTTATATTTTTTTAATGAATTTTTAGCCTCATTAAGTTTCTCACTCTTTATACCATTTTTAAGCGCCAAGTGGGCTTCTATAAATGCAGCGAGATTGTCTGCTGCTTTAACAAGTTCTCCGTCCCTCGGATTATATTTATCCTCATTAAAATCCTTGCTAATTTTATCAGATGATCTTCTTTCTACTTTCCCGTTTATGGTTACAATGCTATTGAATTCTGCTTCAGTAAACATTTTCATTTCCAAATGCCAGTTCACTGGAATTAATTTAAATATTCTTTCTTCCATTTCTTTCTTTTCATATTCTTTAATCAATATGTTAAGATCTTCAACAGACGTTTTAACAGGGTTGATTATATCCTTGGTAAGAACTTCTGGCAGGTCATGAAATAGACCTGTAAAATAGTTATTTATACACCTCCTATTGCATGCACTCATCTCCAGGGAAAATAAATAGGATAGCATAGCAACAATTAACATATGTCCAAGAACAGATGTCCTGGGTACCATATGCAGGTGACTCCACCTCACCTGAAATCTAAGCTGCCCACATAAGTCTACAAAATTCTTTAAATTATTGTATAGTGCTAAGTTTTGGGATCCTTTTAAATCATAATATTTTTCCTGTTTTGTTTGTAAACCATTTTTTATTTCTGCAATTTCATATCCGTTCGGATTCGCACGTTCGATTATGTTAAATTCCCATTTAGTGGCATAAAAATGAGCAGCATTTAAAATTCTCTTATTCAGATTCTCCTCTGTATCTGATAGATGATTCTTGAATCTTTCACGAAAACCATTCCCTATAGGTGCGATGATGGGGTCAATCTCTTTATACACCCAATCATTTAGCTTTGTATACTTAGCTTGGTCTTCTTTTATTTTGTGAAATAGTTGTGGCTTTAAATCAGTAACAACAATACGCTGTAAAAATTCGAAAATCCCCCCTTCGATGATCTCTATCCAATCAAAATCATCATTATTTTCTTCATCTTCATACTTGCCCAGTATATATGCAATTATCATTTTGTGTGCCTGTTTATCCAACTCCCTTAATTCTACAGGTCTTATCTTATCGTTCCACCTTTGCATATTGGCGGCATCATAGATTTTTAATAGTAAAGGTTTTCTAATCATAAATCTCGCCCATGTTTTGTTAAATGGCCTTTGGTATCACCAAACCCTTAATGGTTGGGCTTTAAACCCAATCTACATATTTTGCCTAAACACTCATAAAACCCTTGCCCCAAATAAAAACCAAATAACATACATCACAAAATATTCATTGTGACGATATGCCTGGTGATATGCGGTTGTGGGATCAAACGATGTTCAAGGATGAGGTGATTTCGGTGAGAAGCATACCCGTATAAAACACAAGCCCCAATTGATCTGCAAGCTTTCGCCATTCTTCCCGCGGCTTTTTGTACGCATGCACAGAGTCTCATTTACGTCTTATTTACATAACCCATATCAACCGTCGCATATACGATATTTTCAAATGGCTTCATCCTTCTACCTTTGTCAGCATCCTTAAAATAGGTCTTTTTCAGGTATTCAGCGTTTACACACCTGACATCGTGAAAACCCCTCTCGCATAGAAAATCTTCTATGTTGCCTTCTTCTATCCCAAAGGTGTAAGGTTCGCCTATCAAAGATAGATACCTCACGGCCTCTTTTGCCCCTTTTGTTTCATTTG
>JAXHTJ010000116.1:0-7131 GCA_034190245.1 Halobacteriota archaeon
AAGTCTTCAAAGAGTTTGAAAAAGAAGCCATCTCTACAACAGAACTGAAAGAATTTGAGAGTAGACTGAACATAAAGAAACCGTCCTACGATTATGAGAAGCGTTGCGAGATGCTTCTCAAATGGGCCTGTGAATTCAACTGTATATGGCTTGAAAAGAAGGAACTGAGGGAACTCGTTTTAAGTGCCATGAAGGATGGTAAGATCCTTCCCACCCCACTCAGTATCAAAGACTTTGCCTTAGCCACTTTTGATAAAGAAAATAAAGATGAAATTGAAAAAGAAATTAAAAATAAATCCAAAGCGACGGCAGTGGCATTTGCAAAAGAGATAAAGAATATGACTGACGATAAGATCCTGTTCCTCTCATTCCCATTCATTTCAAGCTATTTTGGAGTTTCCTTTGTTAAAGATGTATATCAGGAACTTATTGAAGAGCTTAAGTTAAAGGATGCATGGGGGTTTGATAGGGTTTTTGACTGGTTCAGGGATGATAAGATAAATATCAAAGAGTGGTCAGGAAGTGAAGTTATAGAATTTTCTCATCCCTCTTACAGTGAAGCACTGGGGTACATACTTATTGAAGATGGGGAGCTTACGAAGATCAATAGAGACTTGTTCAGTAGAGTGCTTTTCAAACTATCAGAAAAGGATGGTGTTGCGGGTTATGTTGCATGGGCTGTGGCACTTAATTTCAATGAGCTTTTTGAAGATTGGAGAAATCAACTATTAATCAAACTATCAGAAAAGGATGGTACTGCGGGTGATGTTGCACGGGCTGTGGCAGATAATTTCAATGAGCTTCCTGAAGATGTGAGGGATATACTCGACATCGATAGAATACAGAAATCATTGCAGGCACGTATTCGAAAAAATATTGGCAATGGAGATGTTGTTCTATGGATAATCTCCAAATCCTGGACAAAGATTGAGAGAGATTTTCTTTATGAGATACTTGGGAAATTGAAAGAGAGTGAAGATGAAGGAGTAAGACTTGAGGCATTGGATCTTATGAGGCAGATATCAGAAAGTTCAAATGAAAGATGACCGGTCTTTGCTTCAATCTCTCTTACCCTCACACTCATCCCTTCTATGTATCCTCTTTTTGTACTTATATTCATTCACCCCCAGGAGATCCATCACCTTTGAATTTGGTGGATACTTGTATTTTTATAGAATTAATTTTAAGGTTGTGTATGCAGTTTGAAACGATCGATTTTTACTATTTTTCTGGAACAGGAAACACTTTACTTGTAGTGAGGAAGATGGCGGAGGTTTTTGAGGAGAATGGAGTTAACGTCAACATCTATCGCATTGAAAAGACAGACCCCAGTGACATCAATTTAAACCACGTCATAGGCCTTGGGTTTCCGGTTGCGGAACAGGGAACATATCCCTTTGTATGGGATTTTGTAAGATCTCTTCCAGAAGCAGATGGCTTCCCGATATTCATGGTGGATACTTTGCTTGCTTACTCTGGCGGTGTGGTCGGCCCAATGAAAAGGATAGTAAAAAAGAAGGGCTACCACCCTGTAGGGGCAAAAGAAATTTTGATGCCCAACAATCTCTTTCCAAGAAAGATAATAGCTGAGAAGAATGAGAAAAAGATTCATAAGGGTCTTGAGAAGGCAAAAAAATATGCAAACGATATCCTGGAAGGGAAGTCAAAATGGCCTAGAATTCCTGTTCTATCCGACTTTTTGGCAATATTTTCTGAGCAAGACTTGACATGGAGGTTCTTTAGAAAGTACTATCGATTGAGTATAGACACGTCTAAGTGTAAAAGATGTAAGTTATGTTTTAAATTGTGTCCTGTAGAAAATATTGAGATGAAGGAGTACCCCAAACTTGGGAAAAGGTGCATATTTTGCATGAGATGTATCTCGTTTTGTCCGACTAAGGCAATACACCGAAGTAAAGATAAGTATCAAGTTTATCGAGCTGTGAAAGCAGATGAATTATTGAAATATTGAACTTCAATTACTTGAATGATCTCACTTCAGCCTCATCTACTGAGCGGAGTTGCCTCAAACACCAATAAGAGGCTTCATGCGTTCTACTAAGCGCCGTCAAAGACAGAAGCGAAAAATCTCTCCGAGTTCATCAAAATGGTAAGGATTAGAACCCCTATCGCCACAGGGAAGACCATTGGTAAGATGTACGCTCCAATTGTTGCAAAAATCGGCATCGAATAACCGAGATAGCCGAACAAGAATATCGAACCGATGAATGCAAGTATCGTTAAACCCCCATAACCTATACCCTTCAATGCCGGTTTATTCTTCCTTAAAATGAACAGCGTCAATGCTGCACCTGCTGAGATACCAATTAAAGCTAACGGATTCAGGCAGATGATGGCGAAATAAAGCAGTGGGGTAATCAACAGCGATCTAGTTGCCGCACGCAATCCATCACTTTCTGATAAAGAATATGCGATTGGTGGGCTTGTAGCATAGTATGTTTTAACAAGTGTTCTACCTACTGGATTTGTCATAAGGACACTGTCCCTGAAGGACCTTAGCGTATCCAAGTTTTCATTTGTCGGTGAGCCGTAGGCCGCGGTTGCGATGAAACAAGCGCCTGTACTGCTTAAGATCCTGATATCTAAATTCGTTGTTGCAGTCGAATATCCTGGTTTTAAACCAGTTATTGCCATTTCAATCCTGACCGGATTAGACTCACTATGCGTACCACTCGTAGCCTTTATATTGATTCGGAACGTTACTCTACCAGAACTATTAGTAGTCTGAGATTGTGGCGTTGACCAAGTCAGAGTTGTGATCTCATTGGTATTTGTGATAACATTTGTGATGTTTACTCCTTCAACAGGAGGATTGCTTCCTGAGACATTTTTTGAGATATCCACTATGGTGACATCAATATCAATAGTGCCTGTGACAGGAGAGGCGTCTGTTATATCAGTTCCAGAACTACTCTCTTTAACTCCCAGAATTCCTTTATACCCAATATAAATATCCTCGTCAACGGAATTATAACCTGACTTTGATACCGTTATCGATGTTTTGTGCCCGGGTTCTGGCATCTCGGTGATATTGAATGTATACGTAACAATTCCACTTGCGTTTGTTGTCCCAGTATAATCGATGTTATCTCCCACTATGCGCACAGTTGCACCATCAACCGGGCTCCCATCATTGGCATATGTTATATTAATGATAACCGGGGCCTCTATATAATAAACCAAATCCGTTGGATCGTCATCAATATCTTGAGTTAACTCCATGTTCAACGCCGCTGTACTTCCCTGTCCAATAATAAACTTTGGATCTATATCAAGAGCTGTTACATTTGCAACGGAAAACAATATGAGTAGCACTAATAAGTAAACAATAACCTTCCCCATATTATATATGTTATATCTCTTATACCATATAAAAGTGATGTGCATCTGGTTAATGTACATCAGGAAAAATCACTAAATCTTTGATGACATCTCCTTTCCAAAGTCTCTTGCGTTCTTCAAGTCCTCATCGTCTGGATGGCCCTTCCAGAACTCTTCAGATTGTTTTATCATGGGGATCTTCAATAGATTATCCACCTTGATCTCACCCGGAGAATCGAATATACCGATAATCTCGGCATCCTTACCCTTCAGAATCTTTTCAGATGCATTCAATGCACCATCAACCATCTTCATCTCCTTCGGAGATGCGTGCGTGCAGAATATTGCCACTTTATTGATCGAGGGAATCTCTTTCATGAAAGACTTGACGGATCTTGGTAAACCACCGGCCTGAACAGGGAAACCGATGAAGGCCAACTCTGATTCCATGAGCTTCTCTGGACTGATACCATCCAGTTTAGCCATATCTTTATCCTCGCTTTCTATTCCCTGAAATATCTCATTTGCTATCTTTTCGGTGTTGCCGGTCTCAGAATAATATGTCACACATATCTTCATAAATACACCCACTAAGTGTTGAGTCTCATAGCATAAAACCTTTTTCTCTGATCTTCTCAAGTTGCATCAGGACCCTCTCTCTTGCCTTTGTAAGGGAGAAGTCAGAAACAATCACACCATCCCTTATAATCGGGATCAGCAATGGTTCCATCTTCTCTGGCTTCTCAACCTTTTCCAGTTTTATCTCATCCTTAAGAGTGTCCCAGTTCCGGTATACCTGTTTTTTACCTCCATACTTACCCCTTTTAGCGCAAGGAACACCCTCTTTTTCCACTAGGTCCAAGGCAAAGTTAATGGCTTTTGCATTCGAGACACTGCTTCCAACCCCAAATCCGTCTACAACATCCCTTAATTCAATTATATCCTCCTCATCGATTCCACCACTCACAAAGATCTTGATATCTTCGCCGCCTCGTATGTCAAGTTCCCACCTCACCTCTTCTATTATCTTCCTGAAGTTACCCTTTCTTGAGGATGGGGAGTCGAACCTGACGTAGTCAAGCCTATCTCCCAAAGCCTCAAATGCCATCAAAGCCTCCTCCTTCTCATCTGAATATGTATCACACAGACATATCCTCTTTACATCTCCGGGAATGACTTCATCAAAGGCCTTAAACGCCGTCTTCTGATCCCCAAAACAGATAATGAGTGCGTGCGGAATTGTGCCGGTAGCTTCAATACCGAGCATCTTACCGGCAGCGACGTTGCTTATCCCATCCATGCCTCCTATATATGCAGATCTCTCTATTATCAGAGCCATAGCCGGATGTTGCCTTCTACTTCCGAAAGATATCACAGGCATATCACCTGCTATTGCTTTAATCCTTGCCGCTTTTGTGGCTATACCGGAGCTGTGGCACAACAACCCCAGCAGAGCCGTCTCAAACCTCGCAAACTCAAGATACTTGCCACATATCCGAAGAACGGGCTCTTTTGGATAGAATAGCGTGCCCTCTTCCATCCCATAGACATCCAGGGATTTTCCTTCTAAAAGTTTTGCCACATCCTCTATTCCTGTCAAAATCCCCCACTTGTCATCAGAGAATGTAACTTCAGCGACAACGTATGGGTTGATATTCTTCGCCTTCAGTATCTCTTCTGTTCGCAGAAAATAGATGTCTGTTGTCAATCCTTCCTCGATATCTCTTTCATCTATGATTGAAAATTTATGTACCATGAAAGACCCCACCTGAAGATAAACGTTAACTATTTATCTCTATTTCTATCTTTTTAAGTATACATGAAGTATGAAGGTGTAGTGCATAGGCCACCTCCTGAATTTGGAAGTTTGATTATTCAAGCAACAATTGGATGCCCATACAACAAATGTGCATTCTGTGGTACATTCAAAGATACCAAATTCAGGATCAGATCCGTTGAGGAGATATGTGAAGATATTGAAAAGATTAAGGGACCAGGTACTAGTAGCTTATTTCTGGCTGATGGTAACAGCATTGTTATGAAGACTGAAGATCTGGTTGAAGTTGTAAATTTTGCCAATAAAGCATTGCCCAATTTTGAGAGTGCAAGTCTCAATGCTTCTGCAAAGTATATCCTTAAGAAAGGTGAGGATGAGTTGAAGATGCTCAGAGAAGCAGGTCTTGATAAGATTTACATGGGGCTGGAGACTGGCGATGAAGAGCTGCTTAAGGAGATGAGTAAAGGAGTAACGGCTACTGAAGCGATAGAAGCGGCAAAGATGGTAATTAACGCTGGAATGGAGTTGTCGCAGACGATAATAATCGGACTTGGTGGGACAAGCGGCTCCTTGCGACATGTACATGCAACCGCAGAAGTTCTAAACGAGATAGACCCACATCAAATAAGACTGCACACACTGACACTATTACCCGGAACACCGTTATACGAAGAGAAGCTTGAGGGGGGATTTGAAGAGCTGACCCCAGAAGAGAGTATTATAGAGATTGCAGAACTGATAAATGCACTGGACATAAAAAGCGAGATCATAAGCCATCGGTCAAACCACCTGACGTTTCAAGGAATGCTTCCAGAAGATAAGACCCAATTACTTGAGCTGATAGACTTTGCTTTGTCACCTGAAGGACGGGGAAGATGGGCATCAGAGCAGGCTCAGTACAATATCGCAAGATTTCTCTTCGAGTTTAGAAGGATGCTTGGCAATGGAAGATAGGATAAAGTGCTTCAAATGTAAAGAGGACGCCATCGTCTATCAGAGATATTCTGGCATGCATCTATGCCCCGGTCATCTCATTGAAGATATCGAGCGGAAGATCAAGAAGAATATCCGCAAGAACTTCACTATTAAGAAGAATGAGAGGATCGCAGTAGCTCTAAGTGGCGGAAAAGACAGTACAGTCACTCTTTATATACTGAAGAAGATCTTCTCGGAACGAAGAGATATCGCTATAAGTGCCATCACCGTCGATGAAGGCATAAGAGGATACCGTGAGAAGACTATCAAGAAGGCCAGAAAGTTTACAGAGGATGTGGGGATTGATCACAGAATCGTCTCTTTTGAGGAAGAGTATGGGATAACGCTGGATGAGATTGCAGGTAGGGGAGAAGAGCAGGCGCCTTGTACTTTCTGTGGTGTACTCAGGAGGCAGCTCTTAAATAAGACGGCAAAGGAGCTCGAGGTGGATAGGGTCGCAACAGGTCACAATCTCGATGATGAATCCCAGACGATTCTGATGAACTATCTGAGAGGTGACATTGAGAGATTGGCAAGAACAAATACAGGAAAAGCCGGATTTGTACCCAGAATTAAGCTCTTGCAAGACATACCTGAAAGAGAGGTTGCGCTTTATGCCATCGTCAATAATCTGGAGATGGATATGAGTGAATGCCCATATGCAAATTTTGCTTTACGCTCAGAGATACGTGAAATGCTGAACGATTTTGAGGTTAGGCATCCGGGTACAAAGTACTCTTTAATACGCGGTTTTGGGAAGATCTCGGATGGACTGAGTTCCATAAATATCGATCTTTCCGAGTGCGAGGTGTGTGGAGAACCCTGTAATGGTGTTTTATGCAAGGCATGCCAACTTTTAAGTCAGGTTGGAAGAATTTGATCAAGATCCGGCCATGTCATGCTCGGACTTAACGACCCCGTCTCACAATTGGTCCTAGAACACACCTGCTTCACGCCTTAAATTTTCACCCATAAAAGCCAATCTCACACCAATTGCCCGCACCAATTGAACCATACCATTTTTATCCCCCAAACCC